>DASTKM010000135.1:0-7511 GCA_035715885.1 Rubrobacter sp. | reverse complement strand
GTCCTCACCATCACGCTAGGCCTCGCGCTCTTCCTCACGATGCCCGAGCGCAACTTCCGACCCTCCCCGCGCGAGGGGCGCTCCTCGCTACACCACGCGGCTACCACGGCGCGCAGCGGCGTGCGGCTCGTCCGCTCCAGGCCGGTTCTCTTGATGTTGCTCGCCGCCGCCCTGTTCGCCGGCATGTCCGAGGAAGGTTTCGACCGGCTCAACCCCAAGCAGTTTCTGGACGTCGTTGGGCTACCGTCCGTCGGCGGCCTCGATCCCGTGATCTGGTTCGGTGTGATCGGGGCCGGAGGCCTCGTGCTGAGCTACCTGGCGGCCGGTATCGTGGCCCGCAACCTCGACGTGAGCAGCCCGGCCGTCGCAGCGCGGCTGCTTCTCGCGCTCGACGCCCTCACCATGGCAGGGATGCTCGCTTTCGCGCTGGCCGGCAGCTTCGCGTTCGCACTAGGAACGTTCTGGTTCGCCTCCCTGGTCCGCAGGGTCGCGGAGCCGGTCTATCTGACCTGGATCAACGAGGGTCTAGAGCCCGGCGTCCGGGCCACCGTGATCTCGATGAGTAGCCAGTCAGGCGCCCTCGGCGAAGCCTCGGCCGGGCCCGTGATCGGGGCTATAGGCAACATCTTCGGCGTCAGACCAGCCCTGACCGTCGCAGCCGTTATCCTCTCACCGACGCTTTTGCTCTACGTACGCGCCATGAAGCGCCCAGGGGTAGACCCAGGAGCGAAGGACGCCAAGAGAGTGGAGTAGCCGGCCAGGGAGATTCCTTCTCGTCGGAAAAGGGCAGAATTTGTTCAATTCCGATAAATTTCATCGGAATTATGTTGACGTATGGCTGTTAGGCGCTTAGTATCCGGCGCATGGAGTTACACGGTACGCAGGGTCATGCGAAGGGGCGAATGTCTCAGGCCCCTCGCGCGGGCGCGCGGCGATGTAGCGTGTGCGCTGCTTGATCTCAACCCTTGACTTTCTATTACACGATTTACACTGGAGGATCGCGCGATGCACGAATCCCTGCGTTCGAAGCATAACGACCGTATATTACCCGGTCTGGGGGCGCTCGAGCGGGAGTCCGAGTTACTGGAGGGCGCTGACCCGCGGGAGGTAATAGAGTGGGCTGTAGAGACCTACGGTGAGGGCCTGGCCCTCTCGGCCTCGTTCGGCGGTGGCGAGGGGATGGCGCTTCTGGACATGATCTCCAAGGTCACCGACAAGGTCACCGTCCTCACCATCGACACGGGCTTTATCTTCAAGGAGACCGCCGAGTTCCGCGAAGAAGTCATGCGGCGCTACAAGTTGCCTGTGGAGGTCTTGAAGCCCGAGCTCACGATCGAGGAGCAGGTAGAGCGTTATGGCGAGCAGATGCGCACCTGCACCCCGAACCTGTGCTGCCAGATCCGCAAGATCGAACCACTCCAAAAGGCCCTGAACCGCTACGACGCCTGGATGACGGGCATTCGCCGGGAACAAACTCCGCAGAGGGCGGGCACGAAGGTAGTCGCCTGGGAGGAGCGCTACCAGGCCGCCAAGATAGCGCCCATGCCTGACTGGACAGAAGCGCAGGTGTGGGACTACGTGAGGGCGCACGACGTGCCTGTCAACCCGCTCCTGCACCAGGGCTACAAGAGCATCGGCTGCGAGCCTCAGACGAGGCCCGTGCACCACGACGAGGATCCCAGGGCCGGCCGTTGGGCAGGAATCGACAAGACGGAGTGTGGCATCCACGTCGAGGGCGGCAAGATCAGCCGCGCGGGCGCCTGAACTTCAGAGATTCACTCCTCAAAAGAGCAGGTTCTACACATGAGATACCTCAGGAAAGACAAGACCCTGAACAAGGTCGAGAAGATCAAGCAGGAGCGACATCCCCTAGAAGTCTATGGGGCGATAATAGAGACCTACTCGAAAGACCTCTCAGCCATGGACGCCGTCCCTGGCGAGGTCGAGCGGTTGAAGTGGGTGGGCATCTACCCGCAGAAGCAGGGCGGCGACGCCTTCATGATGCGGATCAAAATCCCTGGCGGCGTCCTGACGCCCGAGCAGACCAGGGTGGTAGGTAAGATAGCGGCCGACTTCGCGCGGGGTCCTGTGCCCAACCCGCACTTCGGAAACAACTTCCTCGATCTGACCACGCGCCAGGACGTGCAGATGCACTGGATCAAGATGGAGAACGTGCCCGAGATCTGGCGCCGCCTGGAGGAGGCAGGCATCACGACCGTGCAGGCCTGCGGTGACTCGGCCCGCAACGTGCTTTGTTGCCCCGTCTCGGGCCTCGGCTACGAGGAGGCCATAGACGCCTACCCCGTGGCGCAGGCTATCTCCGCCTACTTTACCGGCAACCGCGAGTACGCGAACCTGCCGAGGAAGTTCAAGATGAGCGTAACGGGATGCCTGGAGGACTGCGCACAGGCTGAGATCAACGATGTAGGCATGCTCCCTGCCCGTATGGAAGACGGCACGCTAGGGTTCAATCTGCGTGTGGGCGGCGGCCTCTCCGACGGCCCGAGGATGGCCTCGGATATCGACGTCTTCGTCAGGCCCGAGGAGGCGGTGGAGATCACCCGCGGCATAGCCCAGGTCTTCGGCGAGCTTGGGGACAGGGAGAACCGCTGGACGGCGAGAATGCGCTACCTGGTCCAGGAGCTCGGTCCCGAGGCCTTCCGCGAAGAGCTTGCGAAGCGCGTCTCCGTAGGGCTCACACCCGCCGGAGAGGACCTGACGAAGAGGTACCGCGGGGATCACATCGGAGTGCACCCCCAGCGTAGTAGGGGCGGGTTTCAGACCCGCCCCTACGTTTATGTTGGTCTCAACGTGCCTGTTGGGAGGATGAGTGGTGAGCAGTTCGAGGAGGCGGGCAGACTAGCAGGGGAGTACGGGGATGGGGTCCGTCTCGCTACGGACCAGAACCTGATCGTTACTGGCGTCCCCGAGGACCGCCTCGATGACCTTCTGTCCGAGCCGCTTCTGGCGCGGTACTCCCCGAAGCCTGGGGCGTTCGAGCGCGGCGTCGTGGCCTGTACGGGGAGCGAGTTCTGCCACTACGGCATCGTCGAGACCAAGGTCAGGGCAGTAGAGTGGGCCCGCGAGATGGATCAGAGGGTTGGGGACCCCGGCCAGGAGGCGGTGAGGATGCACTTATCGGGCTGCTCGGCCTCCTGCGCGCAGCCCCAGATCGGGGACATAGGCTTCCGCGGCGAGACCGCGAAGACGCCCGACGCGATCGTCGAGGGCGTGGACGTAGGACTTGGCGGCTCTCTTGGCAAAGATGCTGCGTTTATCGACTGGGTCGAGGGCGCGAAGCCTGCCGGGGAGGTCCCTGACGCCCTAGTGGCCGTCTTCGAGCAGTTCGAAAAGGAGCGGCGAGAGGGCGAGCGCTTCCACGAATGGGCCAGGCGCAAGAAAAACGCCGAGCTGCGCGAGGCGCTTCGCAAGCCGGTCGAGAGCGGGGTGGGCTCATAGTGGCTGGCTTCGACATCAGGGAGATGATGAACGACATCGACGAGGCTCCAGGCAAGGTCTGGTTCTGGGACCTGGAGAAGGCGGTGATCGACGCCGACCGCTGCGTGCGGTGCGGCGTGTGCGTCGCGGCCTGCCCTACCGACTCCATCGGCATAGGCGAGGACGATCTTCCAGAGCTCGTCAAGATGTGCACCGGCTGCTCTCTATGCTGGGACTTCTGCCCCCGCGGCGGCCTGCAGTACGAGTCGACCTGGAAGATCACTGGCGGCTCTAATGGTAGGGGCATGGGGCGCGTCGAGGAGAGCTACACGGCCCGCGTGAGGCAGAGGATAGACGGCGTGCAGGACGGGGGCTTCGTCAGTGCGCTCCTGGTCTCGCTGCTCGAGGCCGGCGAGATCGACGGCGCCCTGCTGGCACGCGAGAGCGCGACCGAACGCTGGAAGGGCGAGGCTTTCCTGGCGACGACGCCCCAGGAGGTGCGCGCGTGCGCGGGGAGCTTCTACAACCAGACGCTTGCGCTCGGGCACGTGGACTTCGAGGACTACGACCTGCCGCCGAACCCCAGGATCGCGGTCGTGGGGACGCCGTGTGAGATCGAGGGCATCAAGGCGATGCAGGCCAGGCCATGGACGTGGGGCAGCTCGAAGGTCGAGGCCATAACGCTCACCATAGCCCTGCTCTGTACCAAGAGCTTCAACTACGAGAAGTTGATGCTCGAGGAGATCAGGGACAAGAGGAACGTCGACCTGGATAACGTGGGACGGGTGGACGTCATACGAGGGAAGATGGTCGTACAGGATCTCCAAGGCGTGACGATCTTCGAGGAGCCGATAAGGGACTTCCACGGTGCTGCCCTCAAGGGTTGCGACGAGTGCGCGGACTTCATGGGGCACGCCGCCGACATCTCCGTGGGGAGCGTGGGGAGCGCGGACGGTTACTCCAGCGTGCTCCTCCGAAGCGAAGAAGGCCTGGCCGCCTTCGACAGCGTCAGGGATAGATTGGAGCTTCGGCCCCTTGACAAGCCGCAGGCTTTGGATAAGCTAGACGGCTTGGACAAGAGGGTGGCCTTCAGTAGTCTCAAGCGGGCCTTCGACCCAGACGCCCCGCTGTTTATAGACTACGAGGAACACCTGAACGATTACGCAGGGACGGACCGCGCCCCGGTGGAACACGAAGCGGTGAGGTACTAGTTGGAAGGCGATGTAAAGAGGCTCTCTGTTCCGGATGAGCCCATTGAGATAAAGGCCAGGACGCGTACCCTACTCGAGGATTCGCCCGAGGAGGGTAGTCGCGTTATCGCCGACGCCGCTTTTGTCTCTGATCTCCTCTGGGGAGAATGGAGGGCCGACCTCGAAGGAGCCGGCATGGGCTACGACCGGTTCCTGGAGATCTCGCGCTCTTACGCGGGCGAATTCAGACTCTGGGTGGTCGGCGAACGTCCATGGGACCACTGCGCGGCCGGCGAGGCCGGCCGCTTGTTGCGTAGACTCCCGGCCAGGCAGGCCACTGATCTCGCGGAGGTAAACGGATGAATGTTAGCACCGAATTCACTACAATCGCCCCGCACGGCGGCGAGCTCGTCGACCGCAGGGCCCCCGAGGACCAGCGTGACGAGCTACTCAGTAGGGCGGAGGGCTTCGCCAAGGTAACCCTGGGTCCTAGGGCTCTCTCAGACCTGGAGATGATCTCCACCGGCGTCTTCTCACCCCTCACGGGCTTTATGGTCGGCGAGGACTACGGGAGCGTCGTCGAGACGATGCACCTCAAGGACGGCCTGGTGTGGAGCCTGCCGATCACACTACCCGTGAGCGAGGAAGAGGCTGACGGGATCAGGGTTGGCGAGGAGATCTCCCTCTCCGACGAGGCGGGACGGGTGCTCGCCACCATGATCGTCGAGGATCGCTACTCATACCGCAAGGAGCACGAGGCCGGCGAGGTCTACGGGACTACGAGCCCGGAGCATCCAGGCGTCGCCGCCGTCTACCGTCAGAAGGACGTACTTCTCGGTGGCGACGTGACGTTGCTCGTGGACGACCCGAACCCGAAGCCTTTCCCGACCTACCACTACGAGCCGCGCCGTCTGCGCGAGGTCTTCGCGGACAAAGGCTGGAAGCGCGTCGTCGGTTTCCAGACCCGTAACCCCGTGCACCGCTCGCACGAGTACATCCAGAAGAGCGCCCTGGAGATAGTCGACGGATTGCTCTTGAACCCCCTCGTTGGCGAGACCCGCTCCGCGGATATCCCCGCCGACGTCAGGATGCGCTCCTACGAGACGATCCTGAAGCGCTACTATCCAAAGGACCGGACGATGCTGGCCGTCTTCCCCGCGGCGATGCGCTACGGTGGACCTCGGGAAGCCATCTTCCACGCCATCTGCCGCAAGAACTACGGCTGCACGCACTTCATCGTAGGCCGCGACCACGCCGGTCCTGGCAAGGACTCGAGCGGCAGACCATTCTACGGCGACTACGACGCCCAACACATCTTCGATGAGTTCGAGGAAGGGGAGATCGGACTTACCCCACTTTTCTTCGAACACGCCTTCTTCTGCCTGCAATGCCAGGGGATGGGGACGACCAAGACCTGCCCCCACGCTAAAGAGAACCACGTGTTTATCAGCGGCACGAAAGTCCGCGAGATGCTCTCCAAGGGCGAGTACCCACCCCCCGAGTTCTCCCGGCCCGAAGTCATCGAAGTGCTCATAAAGGGGCAGCGGACCCAGCAAGATTGTTAAGAATACCTTAAAATGGCAACAGTACGTAATCAAAAGTGGAGGGGCGTTAATAATGGAGAATGGGACGAGGGTTGGCCGCGGCTTCACGTTGTGGTTCACGGGCTTATCTGGGGCTGGCAAGACGACCATATCGGAGATCGTCGAGCACGAGCTGAGGAACCGCTTTCGCAAGATAGAGGTTCTTGACGGGGACATAGTAAGGACCAACCTATCCAAGGGCCTTGGTTTTTCCAGGGAGGACAGGGACACTAACGTCTTGAGGATAGGCTTCGTTGCCGACTTGTTGACGCGCAACGGGGTGGGTGTGATCGTCAGCGCTATCTCGCCCTTCAAGGAGGTGCGTGACCAGGTACGGCGGAACATTGGGGAGGGCTTCATCGAGATCTTCGTCGATGCTCCGTTGGAGGTTTGCGCAGAGCGGGATGTCAAGGGCCTCTACGAGAAGGCCTTCGCCGGGGAGATCCCGCAGTTCACCGGTGTCTCCGACCCTTACGAGGCGCCCGCCGCCCCCGAGCTTCACATCAAGACCGATGAAGAGGAGCCCAAGGAGAGCGCGGCCAGGGTCATCGTCCACCTCGAAGAGCTCGGATATCTCACGCCTGTCGGAGCACTCAACCGGGCTTAATCGAGCGTGATAGATCCCACCCCTGCTCTCTTCGGGCTGCTCGTCGGTTTCCTTGTAGGCCTCACGGGGGTCGGGGGTGGGTCGCTCATGACGCCATTTCTGGTAGCTGTGATGGGGGTCCCTGCCCCTACCGCCGTTGGGACTGACCTTACCTTCGCCACGCTCACCAAGCTGACCGGATCTTTCCAGCACTTCAGGCAGCGCTCGGTCAACCTAGAGATCGCCGTTTTTCTGGGGATGGGCAGCATCCCTGCCGGGCTGCTCGGTGTGGGGACCCTGGAGTGGATAAAGGGCTCCTTCGACCCCGCGAGGGTCGAGTCGATCATGATCACGATCATAGCCGCGACCCTCGTTCTGGTAGGGGTGTCCCTGATCTACCGCGACTACTTCATGCCAAAGAGGCGCGAGGGCCCGAAGCCTGGTAAGTGGAATGGCAAGGGACGGATGAGCCGCAGGCGCCGGGCTTACACCGTCCTTTTCGGGGCCCTCGGCGGCTACCTGGTCGGGCTCACTTCTATCGGCTCGGGGAGCGTGATGGCCGTCATTCTGCTTCTTCTCTATCCCATAGCACCGGCCGTTATAGTCGGCACTGACATTACACACGCAATGGTCCTCTCGTTCGTCGTTGGCATAGCCCACATGACGCAGGGCAACGTGGACTTCGCCCTGGCCGGGACCCTGCTGTTGGGCAGC
>DASTKM010000134.1:0-2908 GCA_035715885.1 Rubrobacter sp. | reverse complement strand
GCGGCTGCTCTCGTGCTGCTCCGTAGGCGCGCCGGATGGTAGAGATCCTCCTCCAGAAGAATGTGCCGGCCGAAATGCGCGATGGCACGACCCTGATGTCCAACGTCTACCGGCCTGCCGGCGACGATAATTACCCCGTCCTCCTGACGCGCCTCCCCTACGGCAAGGACCTCCTTTCGGAGGGGTCGGTCCTTGATCCTGTAATGGCCGCGGAGACCGGCTACATCGTCGTCGTGCAGGACGTGCGCGGACGTTACCGTTCGGAGGGAAAGTTCGTCCCCTTCGTCAAGGAGTACGAGGACGGCTACGACACCGTGGAGTGGGCCGCGAAGCTCCCCGATTCCAACGGGTCGGTCGGCATGTACGGCCTCTCGTACTTTGGCAAGACCCAGTGGCACGCCGCCATCATGCGGCCGCCCTCGCTGAAGAGCATGGTCCCAGGCCTCACCTGGGGCAACCACCTTAACGGCGTCCAGATGCGCGGCGGCGTCCAGGAGCTCGGCCTGATGCAATACTGGGCGCAAACAGCACTCACCCTCGACCTCCTCTTCCGCAAGTACGCCGGCGACCGCGAGATCGTCGGGGAGAAGCTCCCTGAGGTAATCCACACCATAGACACCCTCCTGGCTGGTGGCGGCTACGACGTACTGCCGCTCGCGGACCTCCCGAACCCGGACGAGCTAGTCCCCTTCGTGGAGGGAGGTTTCGGGCGCAGCGTACACCACGAAGACTGGGATTACCTCAACATCGAGGGCAAGTACGAGAACGTGGACGCGCCAACCTTCCATATCGGCGGCTGGTACGACTGCTTTATCGGGGAGACGCTCCGCCAGTACGAGGCGATGAAAGAACGCTCTCGGGAAGCGGGGCTACGTCCGCCGCACCTTTTGGTCGGCCCGTGGACGCACGGGGACTTCGGCAGCACATTCGGGGATCTCGACTTCGGCATCGGGAGCTCAGGGATGTTCCTGGACTACAGGGGCGACCTGACAGACGCCCACCTTCGCTGGTTCGACGCCACCCTGAAAGGAGAGGAGAGCGCACTCGAACGTACGCCTCCGGTAAGGGTGTTCGTCATGGGAGAGAACCGCTGGCGCGGCTACGAGGAGTGGCCGTCTCCAGGGTCACATGGTGAGGATTGGCACCTGATCTCGGACGGTTCGCTGCGCCGCGAACCGGGCGGTGCCGGAGACGAGCCTGCGCGCTACGACTACGACCCCGAGGACCCCGTCCCGACGGTAGGTGGTCCCGTCCTCATGGCCGCCATTCACGGCTCAGGGCCGAGGGATCAGCGGCCCATAGAGAGCAGGCCAGACGTTCTCGTCTACACGAGTCCGACCCTGACGAGTCCTCTTACGGTCCTCGGTTCGGTCTACGTCACGCTCTTCGCGGCATCATCAGCCCCAGACACGGACTTCGTGGCGCGGTTCGTCGACGTCTACCCTGACGGGCGGGCGATCTGCGTCGCCGACGGCATCCTGCGGGCCAGCGCCAGGGAGAGCTACCCTGCGCCCGGCATGGTTAGGCCTGTGGCACCCTCCCATATAGAGCCGGGTGAGATCTACGAGTACATCATAGACCTCTGGGCGACGGGCATCACATTCCTCCCAGGACACAGGATGCGGGTGGAGATCACATCGAGTTCCCATCCCCGCTGGGAGCGCAACCTCAACACGGGCGAGAGCACACTAGAGTCCTCCCGCACCGAGGTAGCCCACCAGACCATCTTCCACGATGCGGGGCGACCGAGCAGGATCACGCTGACCGTAGTAGGAGGGTAGAGAGATGAACGTCTCGAAAGCGGTTCTGATCACCGGCTGTTCCTCAGGCATCGGGTGGGCCACCGCCGAGCGCCTCGTGGATGTGGGCTGGAGAGTCTACGCCACAGCCCGCAGTGTCGAGAAGATGGCTCCCCTCGAACAACGTGGTTGCGGACTCCTGCCCCTCGACGTGACCGACGAGGACTCTATGCGCTCGGCCGTCGATGAGGTCGAACGGCGGGATGGGCCCGTCGGCGTACTCGTCAACAACGCCGGTTACAGTCAGTCTGGGGCCGTGGAGTCGGTGCCTATGGAGAAAGTCCGACGACAATTCGAAACGAACTTCTTCGGGCTCGCGCGGATGTGCCAGCTCGTGTTGCCAGGGATGCGGCGGCAGGGATATGGCAGGATCGTCAACGTCTCCTCCATGGGCGGGAAGCTGACGTTCCCCGGCGCCGGCTACTACCACGCGACCAAGCACGCCGTCGAAGCGCTGAGCGACGCCCTGCGCTTCGAAGTCCAAGGCTTCGGCGTCAAGGTCTCCGTTATAGAGCCCGGACTCATCAGGACCGACTTCGCAGAGACCGCCGTTGGCTCGATGGACGACTCAGACGGGGAGAACCCGTACGCCGGCTTCGATGAGAGCGTCGCCAAAGCGACGGCGGAGAACTACGAGCGGGGTCCCTTCGCGAGGCTGGGCGGCGGACCCGAGGCGGTCGCCGAAGCTATAGAACATGCGGTCTCGGTCCGAAGCCCCAGGAGCCGCTACGCCGTCACACCTTCGGCGCGCCTGTTTCTGCGGCTCAGGCGTCTCCTGCCAGACGGGGCCTGGGATGCGGCCTTGAGAACTATCTATCCTCAACCGGGGAGGTAGAAGGTGCGCATAGAGGAGAACACGTTTCTCGTGGCCGGCAGTGGCTCCGGTTTGGGGGAAGCTACAGCCCACATGCTCGCCGCGTCGGGAGCGCGCGTCGTGGTCGCCGATCTAAAAGGCGAGGCTCCTGAAGGTGGCCACTTTGTGGAGACCGACGTCACCGACGAGGGCAGCGTAGGGGCAGCCGTGAACGCGGCCCTGGAGGTGGGAAATCTACGCGGCGCCGTAAACTGCGCCGGGGTCGCCAGCGCGGAGAAGGTCCTGGGAAGAGAGG
>DASTKM010000133.1:0-8687 GCA_035715885.1 Rubrobacter sp. | reverse complement strand
ACCATCACGAAACCAGTTCAATGAAAGACGGACATCCCATCTTCGCTGCGCTCTACGACCAGAAAAGCGCCTCCGCGGAGAGAAGGTGGATGGGGGAGCGCAGGAGGCGATTGCTCACCGGTGCCCGTGGCGCTGTGCTCGAGATCGGTGGCGGCACAGGCGCTAACCTGGCGCACTACCGTAATGTAGATCGGGTAACCATCGCCGAGCCCGATCCTTTCATGCGTAATAGGATCGGCCCGAAGCTCGAGGAAGCCCGCGTCCCTGTCGAGGTCTCGGCGGCCGGGGCGGAAGCGCTACCCTACCCTGACGGGAGCTTCGATACAGTGGTCTCGACGCTCGTCCTGTGCACGGTCCCGGATCAGGAAGCTGCACTGGACGAGGTCAGGCGCGTCCTGCGTCCGGGCGGACGGCTGCTGTTTATCGAGCACGTACGCGCGGCTGGCTCAGCGGCCCGCGGGCAGGACCGCCTGGAGCCTCTGTGGAGGCGGCTCCTCGGTGGCTGCCACCCCAATCGAGACACCGTGGCTGCCATCGAGGAAGCTGGGTTCGAGATAGAGACGTTCGAGAGCTTCTACCCTCCGGATCCCCTGTCTGCCCTCATGCCACACGTACAGGGATCGGCGACGGTTCGGCTCGCCGCCTGAGAATCCAGCGAGGGTGGTATGCTAGGATCAATGCGCCGATGAGTGGTCCTGAATTGCATCCCGCTTCGTCATGACCCGCCGGACTGGCCTGCTCTTCTCCCTCGCGCTCGCCCTCGTGGTCTTCGTAGTCGACCAGAGCATAAAGTCCGTCATCGAGGGCTCGATGCGGGTCGGGGAGAGCATCACCCTCGTGCCAGGCTTCCTCAGCCTCACCTACATAGAGAACGACGGCGGGGCTTTCGGTATCCTCGGTGGAAGCCAGATGGTTCTCCTCCTCGGGAGCACCGTCGCCGTCGTGGTCGTGCTCTGGATGTTACTGTCGGGGAGACCGTCGATGCTCACCATGCTGGGGTGCGGTTTGATCCTGGGCGGCGCGGCAGGCAACCTTCTCGACCGCCTGAGCAGCGGAGAGGTTACAGACTACGTCCACTTCAGCTTCTGGTACATCTTCAACGCTGCCGACGCCGCAATAGTCGTCGGCGTCGGGCTACTGCTTCTCTCCGCTCTCCGCCCCGAAAGGACCGGCCAGCTGACAGGCAGCGAACGGAAAGCTGATCCTTAGAGTTCGGCTTCGCCGGAGACTCGCTGGGGAGCCTCGGGCTGTTCGTCCTCCGCCTTCTCGCGTAACTGGCGCAGTATGCCGCCGGCGAGAAGGATGTCGCGCTCTCGTTGCGAGTACTCGGCGAGGAGCGTTACTTCGTCGTCTCCCTTCTTCAGCGGGACTTCTACGTCGCCTTTCTTCAGGCGGTCCCTAATCCCCTGCAGCTCCCACACCTGGCCCGGCTCGAACCTGTCGTAGTTCGACTCGTCTTCGAAACGCAAGGGGAGGATGCCCTGGGAGATGAGGTTCCGGCGGTGGATGCGGGCGAAGCTCTTCACGATGACTGCCCTGATACCGAGGTGCAAAGGCGCCAGAGCGGCGTGCTCGCGACTCGATCCCTGCCCGTAGTTGTGCCCGCCCAAGATAAGGCCAGGCGCCATCTCCTGGGCCTTCCCATGATACTCCGGGTCGAAGCGGCGGAAGGTAAACTTGGCTATCTCGGGCACGTTCGAGCGGAACGACATTACCTCGACCCCGTCAGGCGCGAGGTCGCCCGTAGAGATGTCGTCCTCGACTACGATGGTGACCGTGCACGCCAGGGAGTCGGGGAGCTCAGGGGCTTCTGGCGGCGGCTCTATGTTCGGGCCACGTATGATCTCGATCCCCGATGCCTCCTCCGGCGGCGCGGGGGCCAGGATCTGGCGGTCGTCCACCGCAGGGTTCGCAGGAGCCTCGGGGAGATCCGGGTACTCCCCGAGCTCACGAGGGTCCGTGATGGCGCCCCGCAAAGCGGTCGCGACCGCCGTGGTGGGACTCGTCAGGTACACCTGGTCGGTCATGGTCCCCGAGCGTCCAGGGAAGTTACGGTTGAAGGTCCTGACGCTGACCGAATCGGAAGGCGGCGCCTGTCCCATCCCGACGCAAGGACCGCACACAGGCTCGAGCATCCGCGCACCAGTCCGCACCAGGTCGGTGTAGACGCCGGTAGCGGCGATGGAGTCGAGGATCTGACGACTCCCCGGCGTCACGGTCATGACGAGACCGGGAGAGACCGACTCGTCCCGCAAGACCGCAGCAGCGACGGCCAGGTCCTCGAAGCCTGAGTTGACCGAGCTGCCGATGCAGACCTGCGCGGCATTGGTGCCTGCCACCTCGCTCACTGGGACGACGTTGCCTGGCGAGTGGGGCTTTGCGATCAGGGGTTCCAGCTCGTTCAACTCGATGTGCTCGCGCTCGTCGTAGTCGGCGCCCGCGTCGGCGGAGAGCTCCACGAAGTCCTCTTCGCGCTGCTGCATCCTCAGCCACTCCCGCGTCCTCTCGTCTGAGGGGAAGACGCCTGTGGTGGCGCCGAGCTCGGCGATCATGTTGCAGATCGTGGTCCTTCCAGTTACGTCTATGTTCGCGACTCCAGAACCGTAAAACTCGAAGATGCGCCCGAGGCCTCCCCTGACGCCGCGCCGCTTCAAGAGCTCGAGGATCACATCCTTCGGGGTCACCCAGTCTGAGAGGGCCCCTGTAAGCTCGACGCCGACGACCTTGGGAGCGGGGGACTGGAAGGGCTGACCGGCCATCACCAGCGCCACGTCGAGACCGCCGGCTCCGATCGCTATGGACCCTAGAGCGCCGGAGGAAGTAGTATGGGAATCCGCCCCAACGAGCGTCGCGCCAGGCCTGGCGAAGCGCTCGACGTGCAGGTAGTGGCAGATGCCGTTCCCGGGGCGGGAGTAGTGGATGCCATATTTTGCGGCGAAGCCCTGCAGGAAGCGGTGGTCGTCCGGGTTCTTGAAGTCGAGTTGTATGACGTTGTGGTCAACGTACTGGACCGCGAGATCCACCTGGACGCGGTCCACGCCCATCCTCTCGAACTGCAGGCAGGCCATCGTGCCCGTGGCGTCCTGAAGCAGTGTCTGATCTATCCTCAGCCCTACTTCCTCGCCGGGATCTAGCGACCCTTCGACCATGTGGTCCTCGAGGATCTTGGTGACCAGATTCTTCGCCATAGTCCATCACCCCCGACTTGCGTTCCCAAACTCGTCTACTCATTCTACATTCTCGTCTTCCGTGGTTTGCCCGCGGATGAGTCGATGTATTCGTAGCGGGGCTGCGCTGGCTCGATCCTGGGACAGCGTCCCAGTAGATCCGGCGTGGTGCCGAACTCCGGAAAAGGACGTCAGCGATGCCCTCCGCTATTGGTGGCGCACGATAGGGGACGTTACTTTGAGGGTCTTCCGATCCAGGGGTGTGCCGCACCCTGAACAGTGCGTAACTTGCTCGGTGAAAGTCTCGCTAGTGTTGTCGTCGTCGAAAAACACCCACTTGTACTCCCGACCTACCCACCAGAACTCCCCCCAGAGATCTGCCCCTCGCGCGCACGGACACACCAAACTAGCCATCGGTCCTCCTCCTTCGCAAACATGTGCCTCGATAGTAACTTACACAACAAAACCTGTCCCCGCCTTTGGCGCCCATAGCGGCAAAAATGGTCCGAAGTGTGTAGCGGGATCGCACCTCAAGGACGGGCCATCCCTATGAGTTCACGATCCTACCCTACTCGAGGTGGCTCAGGACAAAGGAGAGGAGGAAGCCTGCCGTGGTGGCGAGCCCGACGACCGAACCGCCCTCCTCGTATGCCTCCGGCATCATGGTGCTTGCGAGCATCGTCAGGATGGCTCCGGCGGCGAAGGCCTGAATCGTGGCGACTACATCCTCCGAGGCGCTGGCGAGGAAGAAGTAGCCTAGCAACGCGGCCAATGCGGAGGCTACCGTTACTCCGCTCCAGAGCGCGAAGATATAGGCTGCAGGGCGCCCGGCCTGTTTCATCCCCGAGGCTGAAGATAGTCCTTCCGGGACATTCGAGAGGAAAACGGCCGCGACGAGGGCGGCGCTGATATTGCCCCCTTCGAGGAGGCTGATCCCTATAGCCGCCGACTCCGGGATGCCGTCCATGAGCGCGCCTATTGCGATGGCGCTCGCCGACTCACCCTGTTTATCTCCAGGGTTCTTGCGGTGTGCCCCTCCCCTCCTGTTCACAGCCACGTCGGCGAAGAAGAAGGCCACGGCCCCCAGCAAGAGCCCCAGGGCTGACGCGTCGAAGCCTCCTCTCTGGTAGGCCTCGTCCATGAGCTCGAAGGCGACTGAGGAGATCAAGACCCCAGCCCCGAGCGCCATGACTGTCGCGATAGTGCGCCTCGAAGCACCAGCGTAGATACCTATGAGCGCTCCTACAAGGAGCGCTGCTCCCCCGACGAATCCCCAGAACCCCGCAGCCAGCGCTCCCACGTCGCCCCTTCGGCAGCCTCGCTATTCTCGCACGAGCCGCTGGTAGACCGCGCGATACTTGCGGATGGCTTGCCGCAACTCTTCGGTGGACTCCTCGTTCGAGTCCTCCTCCGCGCGCCCTGCTGAACGGGCCACGACGTCGGCCCGGATGCGCCGTGCCTCCCTGTAGTCGTCGGCGACCTCAGGGTGCATGGCGGCCAGGCCCCGCTCGGTCTCCTCGTCGGATTGGCCCGCGTCGGAGACGAAGTTGCGCTCGTTCAGGATGTCGGAGACGGTCCGGTCCGCCATCTCTATGGACCTCTCCGGATTGTCTACGAAGACCCTCTCGACCTCTCCCCACTGCTCCTCATAGCGACCGCGACTCTCTTCGGAGAGCGGCTCGACCCGCCGCTCTACGCGACCGCGACGCTCCCTCAATTCCCTCTCGGCCTCCTCCTCGGAGCCTATCTCCTGCGCCGTCCGCTCGTACTCGGAGCCGAACTCCGCCCTGCTCCGCTCCCGCTGCTCCTCGCTCCTCTGAGCAGCCCTCCGCCGCGAAGCAAAGTACAGCACAAGTAACAAGACTACGACGACAACTACCACTATGATCACGATCAAGGCCGTAGTGCCCACGTCTCCTCCTCCCGCTGGTTTCTCTGTCTAGCATTATCCCCCGAAATGTAACCCTCGTAACGTCGCCGTGTCTTCCTGGAGCGATTTGCAGAAGGTCAACTTCTGCAAATGGCGCATTTCAGTTAGTCAGCACGTCATCTTTCGCGTGCGCAAGAGTCCTGGCTGACGAGCGAAGCCCGAAGGGCGTAGCGTGCTGAATTGCTCTAACGGACTCGGGGCTGGTGGGCGTTCGTGCGAGAGCGTCCGAAGATACGGTCGAGATAGCGATCAGCGGCCCACGCGCCAGCAGCGCCGCCGAGGACGCCGAGGAAGATATCGAAGATCGTATCGAGTAGGGCGTTGGATACGCTTATGCCCATCCAGGACATCAGGACCTCGATACCTTCCCAACCTGTGGCGCCCAGGAGCCCGATGACGGAGCCTGTGATGATGGCCCGCATGGGAGTGTTGAAGAATTCGTCGTCTCCCCCAGTGCGGTAGATGATCTCCGCCAGTATCAGCACGAGTGTGAACGGCGTGATGAAGTGGGCGACCTCGTCGTAGAACAGAACGGGCTCGAAGAGTTTCCACACAAAGCCAGCCGCGTTCAACGTGATGCAGAACAGGATCAGCACTACGATGTATTTTCGCGGCATTAACCCCTCACCACGGTTCGCTATATTCCGGGGAATCTGTACTGGAACACGCCTTCGGGCACCTCGTGGCAGTGGCGGCAGCGGGCTTCGTAGCTCTCCTCGGCCCCTATCAGGATGGTCGGCGCGGAGACGAGGGCCGGTCTTCCATCTATGAGACGCTGCGAGCGCGAGGCTTCTCTGCCGCAGCGCGCGCAGATGGCCCTGAGCTTTGTTACCTCGTCGGCCTCGGCCAGTAGCCTCGGCATCGGCCCGAACGGCTCGCCCTTGAAATCCATATCGAGGCCCGCCGCGATTACCTCGTATCCCGCGTCGGCCAGTCGCCGGCAGACTTCGACTATCCCCTCGTCGAAGAACTGCGCCTCCTCGATGGCCACGACGTCCGTGGTCTCCTCTACCTTCCTTAGAAGCTCTTCGCTCGTCGAGACGGCGAGTGCTGTGTGCAGTACGCCGTTGTGGGACCGTATCTCGGAGTTCTCCGAGCGGGTGTCGATGGTGTGCTTGAAGACCTGTGCGCTGCGGTGAGCGTAGAGAGTGCGGCGCACGCGCCGGATCAACTCCTCTGTCTTGCCTGAGAACATCGAGCCCATGATGACGATGAGAGATCCAGTTCTATGGGTCGACGCGTCGAACGGTGGATCGAAGATTTGTGTCATGGTGCTTATTCTACCCGCCACGTAGCCGTCCACAGGGCCTGCTTCGCTAGCGCAGGTTCCTTTTGGGCTTGCGGCGTTCCCCCCTGTACCTGATGACGGCGACCATTACTACTCCGAGGACCACGAGACCTGAGGTCACCAGGAACAGGGCGACGTACTCGGGCGCCTGGCGTCCCAGGTACGAGTACAGGAACGTCTGGGGGAAGATGCCGAGGGCCGTGGCCACTATGAAGCTCCTGAACCGCATCCGGGTGAGACCAGCGGCGTAGGAGATGGCGTCGAAGGCAACACCAGGTAGAAGTCGTCCGGCGAACACGGCGTAGACGCCCCACCGCGCGAACCAGCGGTCGGCCGATTCGAGCCCCGTCTTCCCGACGAGCACTTCAACAGGGACCCTGCCTAAAGCACGTGAGATCCCGAAGCACACGGCCGCCGCGAGCACGTGCCCGAACAGGGAGAGCATCCAGCCCCAGAACACCCCGAAAGCGAGCCCATTTGCGAAAGTGATGAGGAAGGACGGTACGGGAGCAACCAACGCCTGCAACACCATAAGAAAACACGAGG
Source organism: Rubrobacter sp. (assembly GCA_035715885.1). Taxonomy (GTDB): domain Bacteria; phylum Actinomycetota; class Rubrobacteria; order Rubrobacterales; family Rubrobacteraceae; genus Rubrobacter_D. The sequence continues at coordinate 1,756 of DASTKM010000133.1, read as the reverse complement.
CCACAGGAGCCCAGAGACCGAACGAGACGATGTAGTCTCTGAGCCCGGCGATGTCTCCACGTCCCAGTATCCCCAACGCCCGATTCATCTCGGACCGGAACTCCGCCGAGAGGAGATACAACAGACTGAACACCGCTGCCACCGCAGCGAGCAACAAGACCCGCAGCCAGCGCACCGTACGGGCGCTCAGTCCTGCGGGTTGCGCCACGTAAGGCAGTTGCTCGGGCCCGTTCATCAGTTCATGTTATACCGCCGTCAGGCCAGAAGCCCTACGGCGCGAAGAGCCAGTGGAGCGGTGACCTCATCCGTCTCGGCTCAAGTGTCCTTCTTCGGGACCTTACCAAGCGTGTTGCGAGCCAGCTTTATAGAGGCTGCGTCCACCATCTGCCCGTCAACGCTTACCGAGCCTGAGCCTTCGGCGTTCGCCTCATCGTAGGCTGCGACGACTTTTCTCGCCCAATCCACTTCCTTATCGGTGGGTGAGAAGGTCTCGTTGACGACCGCTATCTGGGCCGGATGGATGCACCACTTGCCGTCGAAGCCTAGAGAGCGGGCAATCAGGCAGCTCCTGCGTAGCCCTTCTTCGTCACCGTAGTCAGCGACGGGGCCGTCGAGGACGCGCAGCCCGGCAGCGCGGGCCGCGACGACGATGCGCTGCATGGCGTAGTGGAAGCGGTGGCCGGGATACGCTTCGTCCCACTCGTCCGTCACACCGATGCTGATTTGGGGCATGCTCACGCTAGCAGCGAAATCTCCGGGGCCGAAATGGAGGGTCGTGAGGCGACCCGTGGCGCGGGCTATGGAGTCTACGTTGGCCAGCCCTTCGGCACTCTCTATCTGGGCTTCGATCTCTATCCTGCCCTTTTCCAGATCCATCGCCAGCTCGAGTTGGGAGAGCAGGATGGACACAGCGCAGAGGTCCTCAGGGCGGTTCACCTTCGGGATCATGATGGCGTCCAAAGAGTCACCGGCTCCTTCTACCACCTCCATCAGGTCCCTGTAGAAGTAAGGCGTGTCCAGGGCGTTGGCCCGGAACACGGTGGGGCGTCCCCGCCACTCGAGCTCTTTGAGAGCGCAGACGATGTCTTTGCGGGCTTCGGCCTTGCTGTCGGGCGCAACAGCGTCTTCGAGGTCGAGGAACACGGCGTCGGCGGCCGAGGCGAGCGCGTTCTCGACCATCCGCGGGTTGTTCGCTGGAACGGCGAGTATCGAGCGATAGATCTTCAAGGGATCCTATCCACTTTCCATCAAACGCCTGCGGCCATGAGCGCATTCCACGTCAGTCACCACCGTTGCCTCCTCCGTCTCCACCATCGCCGCCTCCGGCGTCCATGCCGGAGTCTATGGCGTCGAAAGCGCCGCCGAGATCACCCAGCACGTCGAAATCGACGTCGAAGTCGCCGGAGTCAGGCGCGTCTTCCCCGGATGATTCCTCGCCTTGGGAGTCTCCGCTTGTTCCACTGCTTCCGACACCATCGCCGGTTCGATCTTGCACTTCGCGCAGACGTTGGAGATCCGGGTGCAGGGGTTCCATGAGCAGGACCGCCGGCCCAACGAGCCCGAGGTACGCCAGAGCCCGGTTCGGCTCCCTGTCCACCCATCTGCCGAACTGCGACTCGCCGAGACGCATGGTCAACTTGAGCTGCTCCCTCGCGGCCTCCCCCGATCTGGAGAGCGCCCAGCGCTGGTAGGGGATGATCCCCAGGAAACTGCGCCGCTCGCGCCGGTAGAAGCCCCGCTCCTCGAGTGCTTTCAT
>DASTKM010000132.1:0-2736 GCA_035715885.1 Rubrobacter sp. | reverse complement strand
CGCCCGAACGCCGTCTGCGTTCTAGAGGAGGATCGCTTCGCTCGCCTCGTCGCCCGCATCTTCATCGACATCTCCTTTCCCTTGTTCCGGTTCCCTATCGACCTTCGGTAGCTCCTGCCCCGGTCAGCTGCTCTGGATCATGGCGCCCCCGGATGAGGCCGATACCCAATACTAACAGTCCCACAGCCAGCACGAGCCCGGCCACGAAAGCCAGGTTGATGAGCGCGTTGGGCTCGGTTGCCTCAGGGGAGAGGACAGAGAGGAAGAAGGCTAAAGGCATCAGTATCGCTGCGGCCGGGAAGGCCAGACGCACCACCCACCTCATCCTCTCTGAGAGAGACGCCTCGTCCACGTAGCGCAGGGCTACCAGAGAGAGGACGAGCCACACGCCGGCATGGGCATGTCCTGCTCGCCAGAGGTCCTGCCTGAGATCGTTCTGGCCGTAGCTGGGGTCTGCTATGAGCAGCGAGAGGATGCTTGCTCCGCCGATCTCGACGGTGGGGACGATGATCAGGATGATGCCAGCTACCAGGCGCGATTGAGGGCTCATATTGCTCCTTTCACTGCGATCCTTCTTCTTGCGTGGACATCTCCTGGAGCAGGCCTACGGCCAAGATGATCAACGCCGCCGCAAGGAGCAGGCCCGCGAGCCACTGGACCGCGGTCGAGTACTCAGTCCTGTCGAGGTAGAGGAAGTAGACAAGCGATAGCACCAACAAGACTCCGGCGTGAGCGTGGCCAGCCCTGAAGAATTGCGCACGCAATTCCTCAAGCTGGCCGCGTCCGGTGAGGAACCCCAGTAGTGCCCATCTCTGCTGCACATTCTCACCCTTCTATCATTCTGCCTGCTATCTTGGCACATGTCGAATGCCGAATGGATGCCCCTGATACAGCGTTGAGATATGCCGCCAGCGTGTGGCACGCGGATAAGAGATAATCAGCGAGTATGGAACACTGGCACGGTTTCGAGACGGCCCGCAGCATTGTGCAGATACACGAGACGACGATTGCTGACGTCGCGTCGGACCTCTCCGCCCACTTCGTCACGGTCCCGGCGCGTTCGCTCGGAGGCAGCTCTTACCAGCTTCAGGGGTCGGAAGGGCCTTTGGCAGCGTTGGGGCTGTTGCCGATCGCGGACGTGCCGTTCGGCGGCGTAGCTCGCAGCCTGGCCGCGTGCTTGGTCTCCGATGACGTCGAGACGTTTGTGCGAAAGTTTCAGCAAGGCTTCGAAGAAGAGACCAGCCACTCCAGCGTGCAACTACCCGAGCCCTTCATGTTCGCCGAGTACCTCACGTTCGCCAGGGTCGTTCCGTTCGAGCAGCCTTCACTCTCGGCCGATTCCCTGGGCAATATCCTGACGGCACAGGGCCACGGCGAGGCAGGCTATATGTACCATGAAGAGACGAGAACCCCGCTCTTGGCCGTCGCGATCCCGGCCGGCATTGTGATCTGCGGTTCGGCGCCGGGGATGATTAGAGTCCTCGAGTCGGGCCTCAGACGACGCCTCGTGGAGCTCGTGAAAAGCCGCTCCGGCGAACACAAGGACGGAGACGCGATCTCCTAAATACCGGATTACAATGGCGGGGTTTTTGAGTCCTTGAAGGGTGCTCGGAAGGGGCATAGAGGAGTTTTTCAACAGGCTGGGGCCTTCTGCGAAGGTCGCCATGACGGAGGTCTAAGAAGTTCGGGCTACTCTACGCCTCCTGTTCCTTCTCAGGACGGACCACCAAAACGGGGCAGTGGGCATGTCTCACAACCGAGTCAGATGCGCTGCCCATCAGCGCTCGTCTCACTCCCCCGAGTCCCCTACTCCCCATCACTATCAAGCCCGAACCTATGTCCTCGGCAACCCTTACGATCTGCTGGGCACGATAGCGCTCGGCTATCCTGAGATGCTTCTCGGCGACCTGACCTCCCTCCTGCTCGATCTTCGCAGCCTGCTCGTTGAGGATGTCCTCCGCTTGCTCCCGAAGTTGTTCGACCACTAAGGGGTTGAGGACGTCGTAGGAGGGATAACCTGGCGCAACCGTCACCACGTGCAGCTCCGAGTTGGTGCTCTCAGCTAGATCGATGGCGGTGGTGCGGGCCAGCTCCGCTTCCGTGGAGCCGTCGGTGGCCAGCAGGATCGTGGTCGGGAAGATGCTCATCTCCTCGCCTCCTTTTCTTTGGCGGTGAGGAGATGCGAGAGACCCCTCACCGCGCTGCTACACACAGCGTGATAGGAGCCATCAGGCCGCTTAGTGCGACCGGTTGCCCGCTACTCTTTCTAAGAGAGCGGAGGGCGGGATCCATCGCCCGTGTGTCGATAGTATCAAGGAGAGGATGCTACTTCAATAGCAAGGCGCGGCTGTGGGTGCCCAAGAAGCGTAGCCAGTTGCTATTCACCCAACGTCGGGGAAGTCGCATTCTCCGACGTTCCATCGCTACGATTCACCAGGCTCTTCGATTAGCCCGAGACGCCGGGCCACATACCCTGCGGTGGTGGCCTGCAACAGCAAGGTCGCACACACCGCCAAGGCGACCAAGGACACCGCTATCTCCGCCCCCTCGACCCCGCGGGCCAGCAGCAAGCTTGCTACGGCCGCTGGGATGACACCCGTGTAGCGGGACCAGCTGAGGAAGGCAAGTTCCTCTCGCGTCCACCCCCGCGCCGGTCTGGGAGCAGGCAGGCCAGGACGGTTATCGGGCGAGCCACGAAGATGAAGACGGCCATCACCAACAGACCGCCAAGTAGGT
>DASTKM010000131.1:0-2833 GCA_035715885.1 Rubrobacter sp. | reverse complement strand
GAGCCACAGAGCTAAACGAGGAAGCTGCGGAGTTGTACCGGGGGCGGGGACGCAAGGGGGTTCTCCAGGTTGCTCTCAACAACCTGGGTTGGTCGGCGCTGATCAGGGGTGATCACCGGAAAGCCGAGGCCTTGCACGAAGAGTGCCTAGTGTTGTGCAGAGAACTGGGCGATAAGCTGATCGGAGCAGAGAGCATAGAGGGGTTCGCATGTGCCGCCGGAGCCGGAGGAGCAGCCGAGCGGGCAGCGAGGCTGTTCGGGGCCGCGGAGGCGTTGCGCGAGGCGGCAGGTAACCAGCAAGCAGCCAGAGCCCACGCCCTACGAGAGCCGTACCTGGCAGCCGCCCGCGCTCGGGTAGACGAGGCGACCTGGTCCGCGGCGTGGGAGAAGGGACGTACCATGGAGTTCGAAGGCGCTGTGGTCTACGCTTTGGAGGATACCGACGGCTGATCTGTCTGCCGGCTCAGCCTCCCAGAGAGCTCCCGCTCAGCACCCGAACGGATGTAGCACTCAGAGTACGACACCCCCCGAGTCGATCGCTATTGGCGGGTTACTGGCGGCACCAGGCGGCAACAGAAACCAGCATCCCGGTGCCCGACCGGGTGGGTTGAGGACCAGGTCCTCCCCGGACGCATCCTGGGCGATCGCGTGGCAGGGCTGAGTCGTCGACAACAGCACTCCGCCTCGTGCTTTCGCGGCCAGCGCGGGGGAGACGCTTGCCGCCAAAATCACCGCCATAAGTACCGCCACCATCAAGACCTTGATCATCCGTTTCATCGACCAACCTCCTTGTTCCTTACCTTTCTGCCCTCTACGCACTCACGATACCAGACCGAAGCAGACGACGGTATCGTACAAGTGAGCTATTACTTCTTTCGGCAACTTTCTGGCCGATCATACCGGAGCAACCCGTTCAACATTAAGACGAAGATCAGAGGGCGGGGTTCCTACGCTGCTTGCGTCTTGGCGGCCCTTCCGGAGACGAGGAAACGCCACCAGGCGATGGCGACCTGTACCAGCGCGAACGCGAGGAGGACCGCGAACAAGACCCGATACCCGAAGCCTGTGATCACCCATCCGGCGACCAGCGGGAAGCCGAGGATCGCACCTTCGAAGAGCATGCCCGCCATCGGAAGCACCCGCGGCCTTACCTGCTCCTCCGAGACGTTGACCGCCTGCGCCTGCACGCCCGGCAGCGCGAGACCGTAACCCAGACCCAAGAAGGCCGAGGAGATCCCGTAGAAGACGCCGTTGGACCCCACCGCGAGAAACGATGCGACAGCAAGCGCCATAACGCTCACCGACCCAGCGATCACGAGCCGCGAATCGAATCGCGCCACCACCCCCGCAAGCACGAAGCGGGAGAAGATCACCGCAACGGTGTAGGCGACGTAGAAGACAGAATAGTCGAGACCCCTGGCACCGGCGAAGGTCGGTTGAAAGCTCGTCATCGTGGTAAAGAGGCAAGCGAAAAGCAGGATCATGGCGAGCGAGAAGGCGGCCTCGGACATCAAAATACGCCGCATCGCCGCGCCGAATGAGACCTGTGATATTCCGTTTCCTTCTGCACCCTCCTTTCCAGCATCCGTCCCGGCGTCAGAGACGAGCGCCCCGACGACGAGCGTAAGCGCCACGGCGATGAGGCAGACGACGCCTGCCATGAGGAACGTACCCCGGAAGCCCAGAGGCGTCTCCACCAGGAAACGGGAGATCACAGGTCCGACACCTATACCGACCTGCTGGGTGCCTGTGAGGTAGCCGAAGTAAGCTGCCCTCCCCTCGTCGGTTACCATCCGGCTCATGGCCATCGGCGAGGCCGCGTAGACCACAGCCCAGGCAGTGCCGAGCAGAACCCCGATCCCGACGAGCGGCCTCCAGCCTTCGGTAACGAGCGATGCGCCGACGGCCCCGATCCCGTAAGTCGCTATAGCGAGCGCCACCACGACGTGAGGCCTCAAGGCCTCGGGATAGCGGATCAGGAGCCCTATGCAGAGGACCGCAGGCACCGCCGCCGCAGACAGGACCAAGCCGAAGTCCGCCTCGTCGCCCCCAAGCTCTTGCACGTACAAGGGCAAGAGCAGGAGCATCCCGAAGGCCGTCGAGATCCCCAGCGTCCCCATCAGCAACAGCACCACGGCAGGGAGGCCACTCCGCAAGCCCCCCCTTACCCCGCCTTCCTCTCGCGCCACTTCTCCTCCATCTGTAATCCGCGTCGTTCGAGAAGATCCTAGTGCCGTGCTAATATCGTGTCCAACGAAATCTAACGATGCTAAGTATCGATGGATTCGATGAATCGGAAGTGAAGGGTATTCTGTGGAGCTCAGGCAGGTCCGGACTTTCAGGGTGGTGGCGGAGGAGCTTTCTTTCTCGCGGGCGGCGGCGAAGTTGGGCTACGTGCAATCGAGTGTGAGCGCTCAGGTGGCTGCGCTGGAGCGGGAGCTCGGGGTGCGGTTGTTCGACCGGTTGGGCAGGAGGATCTCGCTCACCGAGGCGGGATCTGTGATGCTCGCGTACTCCCGGGAGTTGCTGGTCCTCGCAGGGGAGGCGCGGGAAGCGGTTGTCGACGCTGGCGTGGGCGCGGGAGAAGTGACGGGCTCTCTCACGGTGAGCGCCCCCGAGACGCTCCTCACTTACCGGTTGCCGAGGCTTCTGGCCATCTTCCATGAGAGACATCCCAAGGTGAGGCTCTCGGTGCACCCGAGCGCCATCGGCCGGTTGGTGGGTAGCATGCGCCGGGCTGTCGATGAAGGCAGGGTGGACGTTGCATTCGTCCTCGACGGACCCGTTGGTGCTCCTGGGCTCTCGGTAGAACCCCTGATCGGGGAGGGTGTGAC
>DASTKM010000130.1:0-14500 GCA_035715885.1 Rubrobacter sp. | reverse complement strand
GCGTTGGCCCTAACGGTCTCTACGGGGTCTTCGAGCGTCAGCTCGGGGAAGCCGCTCTTATGAGCCTCGAACACGTAGCCTGCGGTATCCAGCAGATCCACCCGCCTGGCCGACTCCGAAGCGAGTACGAGGCGCAAGCCTTTCAAGGTCCGAAGAAGAGGCCCAGCTCCCGCTCTGCGCTCTCGGGCGAATCAGAGCCGTGGACGAGGTTATCAGGCATGCTTAGGGCCAGGTCGCCCCGGATCGTACCAGGCGCTGCATCGGCAGGGTTCGTGGACCCCATCAGGGTCCTCATGGCCTTTATCGCGCCTTCGCCCCTTATCCTCATGGCGACGACCGGTGTCGCGGTGATGAACTCGACCAGCTCTTCGAAGAACGGCTTCTCGCTGTGCTCGGCATAGTGTAATTCTGCCAGTTCCCTGCCCACGTCCATCAACTTCATGTCCACGATATCGAGGCCCTTGGCTTCAATGCGGCGGATGATCTCACCGACGAGCTTGCGGCGCACGCCGTCACCCTTGACCAATACCAGCGACTGTTCCATTCTTCTCTCCTTATCTAACGATTGTCTTGCCGCTGCGCTGGTCGGTGCCGCAGTAAGGGCACATCCCCCACTCCATGTTGAGCGGTTTTTCGCAGTTTACGCAAGACTTCTTGAGCTCCCAGGTGCACGAAGGGCAGATCAGGTAGTCCCTCTCGACCATGTTGCGGCAGTTGGGGCACAGAAGGACGCTGTTCGTGAGCTCGCGCTCCAGCACGGCCAGCTCCAGCTCGCGTTCGCGGGACTCTTCGAGGTACTCAGGTGGGCGTACGATGAGGTAGACGAGGGTGCCGACGTAGGGGAAGATGAAGGCGACAAACCCCCACAACACGCTCATGGCCCCCCGCCTGGAGGCATCGGCGTAGGTCCAGTAGACGAGCGATACCCATAACACGATGAATAGAAGAAGCACGAGTTGGCCCGAGATCCTCAGGATCGGGCTCTCCAAAAAGCTGGAGATGATCTGGAACGGGTCAGGGTCCTGTTGAAGTGCGAGCAAGCATCTCATCCGATAAACCTTACCATCACGAAGTAACCTGCCACAAAGGAGACCACGGCGACCACCACGAGAAAACCGATGAGCTGCAAGGCGCCCTTATGCTTCACGCAACCACCGCAATACCGGTGCCCCTGTGGAGAGGGACCCCGTAACGAGCACAACTCCCTCCACTTCTCTTACTGCCTGCACGGCCACAGCGAGGGCCTCTACAGGGTCCTCGACTACCAGGGCTGTCCCATCTTTATGGTCGAGGAGACCCTGCTCGAGGAGTGCGGGGTCGGCGGCCCTGTCGTTCTCAGGGCACGTCAGCACGATAAAGTTGGCTTGACCTTTCAATCCGGCAAGCATACTTGCGGCGTCCTTCTCTCGCAACACGCCGAAGACCACCGCCAGGGGCCTGTCTCCATACGCGGCGCGCATCCCGGCGAGCGCCGCCGAGAGCCCGGCCGCATTGTGCCCACCGTCGACCACCACGGGGACGCCCTCGACCTCGCATACCTCGAACCGTCCGGGAAGTGCCTCCCCGACAGCCCGCGCGACCTTCTGTCCGACCTCGGGGGGGAGACTCATCTGCAGCATTGACTCGGCCACCGCAATCCCCAGGCGCACGTCGTCTGCCTCGTACGGTGCGAGGCCCGAAAATGAGGTATTCTCGCCGGCTTCGCCGGACAGAACCAACTTCGCCCCAACCCGGAGGCATGCGCTGTGCGCAAGGTCGATGATTCGCGCTTCGTCAGTACCGAGAAACAGGGTCGCGCCCGGCCTCAGACTGGCGAGCTTCTCTTCGGCTATCGCTTCGAGGGTCTCACCCAGGTACTCGGTGTGGTCGATGGAGACGTTGGTGAGCACCACGGTGTCGGGCCTGACGACGGAGGTGGCGTCGTGGCGCGCGCCGAGGCCTGCCTCGAGGATGGCCCACGACAGCCCCGCCGCTGCGAACATCCCGAGCGCTCCTGCGGTAAGGAGCTCGAACTGCGAGGCGGGGATGCCCTTTCTATCCGCGAGCTCTATGGTCTCTCCCATAGCGGCTGCGAAATCCTCCTCCGAGACCTGGCCGCCGCGAAGTACGACCCGTTCGGTGTAGGAGAGGACGTGCGGCGAGAGGTAAGCGCCTGACGGATATCCCGACTCCTCAAGGGCCGCTGCGATGGCGAGGGCCGTTGTGCCCTTGCCGTTCGTGCCGACGACCTGCACGAGGCCGGGCACTTCGCGTTCAGGATTGCCCATGGCTCTGAGGAGGGCTTCTATGCGCTCGAAACCGAGGGTGATGTGACGGCGCCGGTCCAACTCGGCACAGACCTGGGCGAAAGAGGTCATAGTAGGAATGGCCGGCTCCTAAATGTATTCATCGAGACGGCGAGAGAGCCTCTCGAGCATCCTGGAGTTGACATCCAGCTTCTCACGCTCGCCGGCGACGACCCTCTCCGGCGCATTGGTCACGAATTTCTCGTTGGCGAGCTTGCTCTGTGCGCGCTCCACTTCCTGCTCGGCGTGTGAGATCTCCCGCCTAAGTCGCTCTATCTCGCCGCGGCGCATCTCATCGGAGAGCAGGATCTCCACGACTACGTCCCCGGCCGGCAGCGAAGCCCGGCTCGCGCCGTCTCCGGCCTCTGCGGGTCTCACCCCGGCTAGCGAGAAGTAGACGCCTTCCTCGATGCCCTGTGGCACGAGGCCTTCGAGCTCGCCGTCGATCTTCGCCTCCGCCCTGAACGAGCGAACCGCCGAGACGGCCCGCTTGGTGCGGTCGAGCAGCCGGTCGGCCTCCTCGTCCTGGAGCGCGGGGTCAGGCTCGGGGAAGCTCTGCGTCGCGAGCAGTTTTTGCCCTCCCATTACGCTTGCCATTTCCTCCGTCGCGAAGGGCATAGCGGGGTGCAGGAGCTTCAGGAGACCGTGGAAGATCTCGCGCAGGACGCGGGGCGTCGCTGAGGAGGGGGCTGCCTTCGCTATCTCGATGTACCAGTCGGCGAACTGGTTCCAGGCGAAAGAGTAGATCCGGCGCATGGCCTCAGAGAACTCGCACTCCTCCAGATAGGCGTCGTACTCCCTCACCGTGCGATCGTACTCAGAGAGGATCCAACGGTCAGCAGGTGAGAGCTCTCCATCTTCTTCAGGCTCGGGGTAGGCGAGCACGAAGCGCATGGCGTTCCATAGCTTTGTGACGAACGCTTTGCCCATCTCGGCCCGCTCGCGCGAGTACGGGAAGTCCTGCGTCGAGGACTGGTAGAGGAGGCCGAAGCGCACGGCGTCGGTACCGTACTCGTCGAATAGCTCCAGGGGATCTATGGTGTTTCCCTTGGAGCGGCTCATCTTCGTCCCGTCCTCGGCGAGCACGATAGAGTGGACGTTCACCTTCTGGAAGGGGATCTCGTCTTCGAAATGGAGGCCCATCATGATCATGCGGGCCACCCAGAGGTACATGATCTCACGCGCGGTCGAGAGGAGGTCTGTCGGGTAGAAGTACTGCAGGTCTTCCGCGTCTTCATCGGGCCATCCCAGGGTCGCGATGGGCCACAGGCTGCTGGAGAACCAGGTGTCGAACACGTCGGGATCTTGCTCGAAATCAGGGCCCGGCGACTCTTTGGAAGCTACTACTTCACCGTCAGGGCCGTACCACACCGGAATGCGCTGCCCCCACCAGAGCTGTCTGGAGACGTTCCAGTCGCGGATGTTCTCCAGCCACCTGATGGTCTCCCGCCGCCAGGAGTCGGGATAGACCGAGATCTCACGGTTTTTCAGAGCCTCGATGGATGGTTCGGCGAGCGGCCTCATCGAGCACCACCACTGCTCCGATAGCCACGGCTCGATGACCGCTCCGCACCTGTCGCAATGCCCGACCCTGAAGGCGTAAGGACGGACACCACCGAGGAGCCCCAGCCCGTCCAGTTCCTTCACGACCGCCTCGCGGGCCTCCTCGCGGCTCATACCCTCGAAAGGACCACCAGCGTCGTTGATCGTCCCGTCAGGATTCATGACGTTGACAGGATCCAGGCCAAGCCTGCCACCTATCTCGAAGTCGTTGGGGTCATGCGCCGGGGTGACCTTGAGGACACCCGTACCGAACTCGGGATCTACGTGCTCGTCGGCGAAGACCTCTATCTCTCGCTCGACGAAAGGCACCATGACCCTGCGCCCGATGAGATCTTTGTACCTCTTATCCTCAGGGTTGACGACGAGGGCCACGTCGCCGAGCATCGTCTCCGGACGGGTAGAGAAGACCTGTGCGTAATCCTCTCCGTCGGGTCCGGGGCCTTCGCCGTCAACGAAGGGATAGCGGATGCCGTAGAGCTTGCCCTCCACGTCCTCGTAATTGACCTCCAAGTCACTGATCGCAGAACGGTCGTGGGGGCACCAGTTGGTGATACGGTTGCCGCGGTAGATCAAACCTTTGTTGTACAAGCGGATAAAGGCCGTCAGGACAGCGTCGACATAATCCTCGTCCATGGTGTACCTGAGGCGACGCCAGTCGAGTGAGGCGCCGAGCCGCTTGTACTGGCTCAGTATCTGCTCCCTCGTCTTCAGAGCGAACTCGCGGCAGCGTTCGACGAAAGCCTCCCGCCCGAGGTCCCACCGCGACTTGCCCTCTTCGCGCATGATCTTGCGCTCGACGACGTTCTGTACCGCTATCGAGGCGTGGTCGACGCCTGGAAGCCACAGGGTCTGGTAGCCCTTCATCCTGGCGCGTCGGATGAGGGTATCTTGAATGGCACCGTTTAGCGCGTGGCCCATATGCAACGCGCCCGTAACGTTCGAAGGCGGCAAGACGATGCAATATGGCTCTTTCTCGGGGTTCGGGTCTGCATCGAACGCTCCGCGGCGCTCCCACTCTTCGTACCAGCGGCCCTCGACGGCTCGGTGATCGTAGGTTTTTGGTATCTGTGCTCTGCTCAAGGAGTTTTCAGGCGGTCTCTTCTTCGTCGTAGGAGTACTTCTGGGAGCCTGTTACAAGTGACGGCTGAACACCGTCCTTCACCGTATCGACGTCGACGACGCACTTGTTCACGTCCGAGCGGCTCGGGAGCTCGTACATCGTGGGAAGAAGGGCTGACTCGAGGATACTCCTGAGGCCGCGGGCCCCCGTCCCCCGCTCGAGTGCGAGCTCCGCTATGGCGCCGAGGGCATCATCCGTGAAGGTCAGGTCCACTTTGTCGTAGCGGAAGAATTGCCTGTATTGCCTCACCAGGGCGTTCTTCGGCTCGGTGAGGATGCGTACGAGGTCAGCCTCCTCCAGGCTGCGCAGGGTTGAGATCACGGGCAGACGTCCGACGAACTCGGGGATCAGACCGTATTTCAGGAGGTCCTCGGGGAGCGCGAACTGCAGGATGGAGTCGTCTTCTTGCTTGAGGCGCGAGTCTATGTCGCTGCCGAAGCCTATGCTCTTCTTGCCGATGCGCTGGCGGATGATCTCCTCAAGACCCCCAAACGCGCCGCCGCAGATGAACAGGACGTTCTTGGTGTCTATCTGCAGGAAGTCCTGATGCGGGTGCTTGCGCCCCCCCTGCGGCGGTACGCTGGCGACCGTGCCCTCCAGGATCTTGAGGAGGGCTTGCTGCACGCCTTCGCCCGAGACGTCGCGCGTGATCGAAGGGTTATCCGCTTTGCGGGCTACTTTGTCGATCTCGTCGATGTAGATGATCCCGGTCTCGGCTTTCTTCACGTCGAAGTCGGCGGCCTGGATGAGCTTGAGGAGGATGTTCTCTACGTCCTCGCCGACGTAGCCGGCCTCGGTAAGGGCCGTTGCGTCCGCTATGGCGAAGGGCACATTGAGGATCTTGGCCAGCGTCTGGGCGAGGAGCGTCTTGCCTGAGCCTGTCGGTCCCACAAGCAGTATGTTGGACTTCTGTAGTTCCGTGCCGTCCGTGGCTTCGGCGCCCATCTGGATGCGCTTGTAGTGGTTATAGACGGCGACGGCAAGGACCCTTTTTGCGTCCTCCTGGCCGATCACGTACTCGTTGAGGATGCGGTTGATCTCCCGCGGCTTAGGGAGGTCGTCGTCCTTGAGGACCTCGGGCCCGGAGAATTCTTCGTCGATGATCTCGTTGCACAGCTCAATGCACTCGTCGCAGATGTAGACGCCAGGGCCAGCGATGAGCTTCCTGACCTGACGCTGGCTCTTACCGCAGAAGGAGCACTGCAATTGATCCGACGGATCCCTCATGCCTCTACATCCTCCTCGACATCTCTACCGATTCCAATGGCCCCAGGAACCTCTAATGGTTCCTGACGATGTTGTCGATAACGCCGTACTCGATCCCCTCTTCGGGACCCATTATGTAGTCGCGGTCGGTGTCGCGCTCGATCCTCTCGTAATCCTGCCCTGTGTTGGCGGCGAGGATCTCGTTCAGGCGGCGCTTGGTCATGATGAGCTCTTTGGCGTGGATCTCTACGTCAGAGGCCTGGCCGGCCAGCCCGCCGACGCTCGGCTGGTGCAGGAGTATGCGCGTGTTCGGCAGGGCGTTCCTCTTGTCCTTGGCGCCGGCGGCGAGCAAGAAGGCCCCCATCGAGGCGGCCATCCCGAGGGCCGTCGTGGAGATGTCGGGCTTGACGAACTGCATGGTGTCGTAGATCGCAAGTCCTGCCGTGACGCTGCCACCCGGGGAATTGATGTAGAGGTTGATGTCCTGCTCTGGATCTTCGCTCTCCAGGTGCAAGAGCTGCGCCATTATGGCGTTGGCGACCTGGTCATCTACTGGGGTCCCGAGGAAGATGATGCGGTCCTTGAGCAGCCGCGAGTAGATGTCCATGGCCCGCTCCCCACGCGGGCTCTGCTCTATAACGTAGGGGATGACGTTGTCTATGCTCATTCCTGTTCCTCTCGTTCTTCGCTCTCTGTAGCGCCGGCCTTTGCCTCTACCGGTTCTTCATCCGTCTCTTCCTCCGGCATGGGGACGGGCACCGCGTTCTCAACCAGGAAATCGAGGGCCTTCTGGCGTGAGATCTCCTCTTCCAGCAGAGCGTATGTCCCGTTGTCGCGAAGGGTCTTGGCTATTTCTTCTGCGCTTCTTTCGGAGTCTTCGGCGAGGTGGCCTATCTCGTGCATTACCTCGTCTTCGTCCGCCACTATTCCCTCGGCCGTGGCGACGGCGTCGAGCACGAGCTCCTTCCTTATGGTGTCCTCGGCGTCAGGCATGACGCGCTCCTCGAAGGCGGCGTGGTCTGTTCCTGCCAGCTCGTAGTACTGCTCAGGGTCCATTCCCTGAGAACTAATACTCCGCTCGAAACTCTCGACCATCTCGTGAGCCTTCTCGTGCACCATGACCTCGGGGACCTCTACGTCGCCACCTTCGGCGACGACGTCGAGCACGCGCGCACGGAACTCACCTTCCACACGCTGCTCGGCTGTGGCCTCCAGTTCCTCTCTTACGGCGACGCGAAGCTCGTCCAGGGTCTCGAATTCGCTCGCCTCCTTGACGAATTCGTCGTCGAGAGGTGGCAGGTCGCGCTCTTTGATCTCCTTGACATGCACGTTGAAGAGCACAGACTGGCCTCTGAGTGTCTCCTCCTCGTAGTCCATGGGGAAGGTGACGCCGAACTGCCTGCGTTCGTTGGCGTTCATCCCCACGATGTTCTCCTCGAAATCCGGCAGGAGCTCGCCGCCTCCGATCTCGAGCAAGTAATCCTGGGCCTCGGCGCCCTCCAGCGGCCCTCCGGCCAGCCTCTCGCCCTTGAAGTCCAGGATCACGAAATCTCCCTCCTGGACCGGCCTACCCTCGACGGCGGCCAGGGTGGCGAACTGGGCCCGCATGTCCTCGATCCTGTCCTCGACGTCCTGCTCCGAGATCTCCACCTCGCGCCGCGGGACTTCGACGCCCTTGTAGTCACCTAGTATGGCCTCGGGCCGCACCTCCACGGTGGCCGAGAACTTGAAGCCTTCCTCCTCGTCCAGCGGGTCGTCGAAGTGGATCTCCGGCCGGTCTATTGGGCGTACGTCGGTCTCGACGACGGCCTGCGAGTACCAGCCAGGGAGTTGCTCCTGGAGGGCCTCCATGTAGATGTAGTCGCGCCCCAGCCGGTTCTCGATCACCCGCCGCGGCGCCTTGCCTGGACGAAAACCGGGAACCCTGACCTGCTGCCCGAGCTCCCTGATCTTGGCCTCGACACCCTGCCTGACCGTCTCTGGGGTCACCTCGATGTCGAGCCTGACCTTGTTCTCCTCGAGTTTCGTTACGTTAGCCGTCATACCCTCCAGTTCCTCTTTACCGGCCCGACGGGGGCGGCGATGTGCGAGAGGCGGGATTTGAACCCGCACGCCGTGAGGCACTAGATCCTAAATCTAGCGTGTCTACCATTCCACCACTCTCGCTCGCCGTAGGACCTGCGCCGGATTATAGCAGCCACCCAATCGCTTCCCGCCCGCCAAGGGACCCTTTACGCTATGGGCGCAAGCGTGGCGATTTGCTTCCAGCAAATCGCGCTAGTCAGCACGCTCCGGCCTTGCGGCCTCCGCTTATCAGCATTTCAGCACGCTCAAGCCTTCGGCTTTCGCTTGTCAGCCGGGACCTGCGCACGAGAAAGCTGAAGTGCGGACTAGCTCTAATGGCGGAACTCGTCGAGGATTGCCTGATTTGGTTCCTCGTCCGGTATGAGGACTTGTTCTCCGTTGGAGAGGATCTCCGGGGTACCCTGGATTTGTTGGGAGGTCATCTCGGCGTGTCTTCCCCTGCGTATGAGGACCTGGCCTAGGGTGATGGCTCCGTCGAGATCCAGGTCGGTCTGGACGTTCTCGTTCATGACCTCCATGATCTGGGGCAATGTCTTGACGGTGTGCCACCTCAGGGCCTCGCTACGGAGGGCTCCGACGAGCTCCCGCTGGCGCTGCATGCGGTCGATGTCGGCACCGGGAGTGCCTCTGTACCTGGCGTAGATCAGGGCCTTGTGGCCGTTGAGCCTCTGCACGCCTTCGCCCATGCGCCACTTCTCGGGGAACTGGCCGTCTCCTACATCAACCCTGACCCCGCCGATCGCGTCGATGACTCTCTCGAATCCCTCGAAATCCACTACGGCGTAATGGTCTACGGGTACGCCGGAGTAGTTCTCCAGCGCGTCGATCGTCTGACCGACACCGCCGTAATTATAGGCGGCGTTTATCTTGTCGCTTTCTCCCTGCTCTACCTCGACGAGGAGATCCCGCGGAACAGAGAGCAGCTTGACGTCTCCTGTCTTCGGCACCACCTGCACGAGCATGATGGTATCCGTGCGGCTCCCCATCTCCTCGCTGTCAGGCCTCGTGTCCACGCCAAGCACGAGCACGTTGAGCGGCCCGTCTGTGACCCCTGGTTGTCCACCGAACATCCTCTCGACCCAGTTACTCGGGGAAGCCTCCGCCTTGCCAGGGTCAGGCGGCGACGCGCTGGTAAGCCTCTCGATGGAGACCGGGCCCGCGACGAGCTCGATGCCTACGAAGAGAACGACTAGCACGACAGGTAACGACCACATCCACCAGCTGATGCGGCGCGTACCCTGGCGTTCCCTGGTGTAACCTTGGAACTCCCTCATCCAGAGGGAGTCTAATCCGCGTCAACAGGCAAAGCAACATTTCAGCAATTCAGCAAGTCAGCACGCTCCGGCCTTTGACTTCACTTGTCAGCACTTCAGTTAGTGCCTTTCCCGCCTCGCCCCCGGCGCACGAGGAACCGCTCCTGGTGACGGTCAGGTTCGACGCAGGTGGTGACGCACCGGGACGACTGGCTGAAATGCTGAAGTGCTGACAAGCCTGCGAAGCAGGCGTGCTGACATGCTGATCTACACCCCGCTGAAGGCGGAAAAGCCGCCGTCTACAGGCACGACGATTCCGTTGACGAAGGCAGAGGCCTGGCTGCAGAGCCAGATCAGGGTCCCTCCCAACTCATCGGGTTCACCGAAGCGCCCCGCCGGGGTGTGCTGGATTATGGTCTGTCCCCGCTGAGACGGGCTACCGTCCTCGTCGAGCAACAGGTCCCTGTTCTGCTCCCCTATAAAGAAGCCCGGCGCTATGGCGTTGACCCTGAGACCCGGACCGTATCGGCGGGCTAGCTCGACGGCGAGCCAGCGGGTGAAGTTGTCGACGGCGGCCTTGGCGGCCGAGTAGCCGACCACGTTGGTCAGAATTTTGGAAGCGGCCATGGAAGAGACGTTCACGATGCAGCCCTCTGGCTCCTCAGCACCCTCTACCATGGCCGCCCCGAAGACCTGGCAGGGGAGAAGGGTACCCAGGAAGTTGAGGTCCATCACCTGCCGCAGGGCCTTCTCCGGCAACTCGAAGAAACCGACCCCATCGCTGAGAGTGGCCTCGGGGACGTTCCCGCCGGCGGCGTTTACTAGAATATCCACCACGCCCCAGCGCTCGATCAGGGCGTCTCTGGCGTCCTGGAGCTGGCCGGTGTCGAGCACGTCGGCGGGAAGGGCGAGTGACTCCCCACCAGCTGCTTCTATCTCTCCTGCCACCCGGTTGGCCTTCTTCTCGCGACGACCGAGCACCGCCACCCTGGCGCCGCTGCGCGCGAGGGAGCGGGCCATCTCAGAGCCGAGGACCCCTGTCGCGCCTGTGACGACGGCGACCTTTCCCGCGAGGGAGAAGAGATCCTGCATCGATCTCTGTTCCACTGTACTCCTCCTTACGCCCTACCCACGGGCTCTCTCTGGAACCCATAGGCCCTCTTTGCGAGCCCGTAAGCGAACTCGCGCGCCAACTCGGTGGCCTCCTCTTCGTCCACAACGCCGGTCAGGACCATCCCTGCCAGCCAGTCGCAGGTTATGCGCCTCCATACGTCGTGGCGGGACGGAATGCTGGCGAATGCGCGGGTGTCGTCGTTGAAGCCCGCTGTATTGTAGAGGCCCGCCGTCTCCATCACCGCGTCGAGGTAGCGCCGCATGCCGAGCGGGCTGTCCAAGAACCACCACGGCGCTCCTAGGAGCAGGGCCGGATAGTGCCCGGCGAGGGGCGCAAGCTCCCTGGAGTACGCGGCCTCGTCAAGGCCGAACACGACGAGGCGGAAACGCGGGTCGTTGCCCCACTCGTCGAGAAGGACCCGCAGGCCGCGCGTCCAATCGGCCGCTATGGGGATGTCAGCCCCTGCGTCAGGCCCGAACCGCCTGTGCACCGCTCTGTTGTGGTTGCGGAGGCTGCCCGCGTGCAACTGCATCACCAGCCCGTCCTCGACGCTCATTGCGGCCATCTCGACCAGCACGTTGGCTGTGAACCTGGCGGCGTCCTCACCGCCGGCGCGTCCCGACATGGCACGGGCGAAGATTCCCTCCGCATCCGCCTTTGATAGGCGCTCGGTGTGCGGGGTGGTTGCGCTGTGATCCGTCGCTACCGCCCCCATCTCCTTGAAGAAGGTTCGCTGCTCCTGGAGAGCTTCCAGGAAGGAGCGGTAGTCGATGACGTCGATGCCAGAGGCCTGCGAGAGGAGGTCTATGTTCTCGTGCCAGCCGGGAGCAGAGAGGTCGGTCACGGCATCGGGCCTGAAGGTGGGTCGCACCCTGCCGTCCCAGCCCTCGGCGCGCAGCGTCGCGTGGTGCTCCAGCGTATCTGTCGCGGCGTCCGTGGTACACAGGATCTCCACACCGAAGGTCTCGAAGAGGACCCGCGGCGCGTACTCGGGGCTGGCCAGCAGTTCCTGGAGATGGTCGTAGATCCTCTGCGCGTTCTCTCCCGTGGGTCTCTCGGTGACACCGAAGACGTTGATGAGCTCGTCGGAGAGCCAAAGACCGGTCGGGGTGGCGCGGAAGAGGTGGAAGTTCTCGCAGAAACGTTGCCAGACACGCCTATGATCCGTCTCCACTGGGGCCCCGTCGACCGTCGGTACCCCCAGGTCCTCCATCGGGACCCCCTGACTGTAGAGCATCCTGAAGACGTAGTGGTCGGGGATGATAAACAGCTCGGCAGGCGTCCCCAGGGTGGCGTCCTGGTCTGCGAGCAGCGCCGGGGGCACGTGGCCGTGCGGCCCGACTATGGGCAGGTCCTCGACCTCTGTGTAGAGGCTCCTGGCCAGAGAACGCCTGGCCGGGTTCGGGTCGAAGAGCCTGTCAGGTTCGAGCGTCCAGGGCTTGCTCACTTGCATCCTCCATTCGCAAAGGGCTCCAGGTGGCGCAGGAAATGCTCTTCCGGGCCGGCGGCGTAGTGATCGGGATGGTCGCGCACCAGCCCCAGGAGGCGGTCGCGGAAGCGTGCTTCCTTCAGCACCGATCCGAAGGTAACGTGCAGGATCTCACGCTCGTCGAAACGTTCCAGCAGGGCCGGAAGCTCCCCATCCGGCATATCCCTGGGCTGGACCGCCCGCTCCAGGCTCGCCGAAACGTGGTAAGTAGCCCTGTCTTCCTCGTAGCGTCCGCGGGAGAAATCGTAGATCTCACGGAACAGGTCGGGGTGGAGCGCAGCCACGGTGCGCAGGGCCACCAGGTAGCTCGTGCCCGCCGTCTTGAGGTGGGCGAGTCCTCTGGTCTGCCTGACGAAGGCGGGGTAGACAGGGAACTTGTCCGAGCCTGTGTGCAGGCTCAGCTTGTACGGCGCGTCGGGCGAGACGGTGCGGGCGATGGCGGCGTGGACCTCGATGTCTTCCTCGAACCCCGCGACGTCGCCCAGGTAGTCCACGCCCTTCTCGAAGCGTCCGACGTAGCGCGGGGCCAGGCTCACCCATCTGACCCCGAGACGCCGTAGCTCCGTTGCTGCGTAGAAGTGCTGGGCGTGGGTCGTGGGGCTCTCTGTCTCGTCCACAGAGACCTCGACCTCGAAGTCCTCCTCCCCCATCGCCGCCTGGAGGTGGCGGTAAAGACGAGCCACGTGGGCCACGGCCGCGCCGTACTTGACAGCTGCCCTCGCCAGGGAGACGTCGTCGAAGCGAACCTCGTGCCCTTCAGCCTCGAATGCTTCGTCGAGGTAGCGCCTCTTCATATCGGCTGGATGGTCTTCCAGATCCCGCCACGGCAGGCCCTCTAATGCTTTGTGCAGCGCCGAAGCGCCGGCGGCTTCAGCGTCGTCGTCGACGTACTCTCCGGGATCGAACGTAAAGAAGGTGTAACCTGCGGCCACGCAGGCGTCTACGTCTTCAGTGGTCTTGAGGTGGTCGGCGTCAGCCCCGAATCCCTCCTTCCAGCCTTCGGCGAAGACCCCCCAAGTCGCGTCGTCGAGAACCTCCTGGGAGCTCCTGCCCGTACGCTCCATCTCTCTTATGGACTGCTGGGCGAAGATGGGAGCAAGCTCTCCGCCAGCGGCGCGCAGGGCCCTGACGTGGCCAGGGGTTGCGAGGCCCAGCCTGTCGCCGAAGCCCGCAGATGTGGATGGTCCGAGTGGCCGCGGGCGCAGCCACGGGAGGAGGTCGCGCAGGGCGTCCAGGTTGGCCGCGTTCATCGGGCCGATCACGAGCGTACGGCCGCCCGCGACGCTGCTCTCCCCTTCGAAGTTGGAGGGGACCTGAGATCCCGACGGGGCAAGGACAGCAACGCTCTGGCCCGACCCCACCAGGCCGGCCTCCGTGCCCTCTACGCAGACGGCCGAGTTTGGGCGAACGTCGAGGCTGTTCAGGGCCAGCAGCGTGGTAGCCGTGTTCTCCGTCAGGCCCATTCGATGTCCTGCCTGCGGAGTAGCTCCTTGAAGGCCACCGCGGCCTTGCGGAACAACTCGGGGCCGCTGAAACCAGAGTACTTTCCCGCTGATGCGAGGTGCGGCTCCAGCGAGAAGAAACCGTGGAAGCCGGAGGCGCGTAGCGCGGAGAGGGTCTCGGGCAACTGCCCATCTCCTTCACCCGCCGGTACGACCGTGTCCGAGCCGTACAGAGCGTCCTTTACGTGCACATACTCTACGTAGGGGCGCAACGAAGCATATCCCTCGTCATACGGGCTGACGCCACACTGAACGAAGTTAGCTGCATCCCACGCCGCCCGAAGAGCGGGCGAGCCTACACCGTCGAGTATGTCCACGCAACGGCTCGGGACGTCGCCATAGATCTCCTTCTCGTTCTCATGAAGGAGCGTGACCCCGGAATCTTCCGCCTCGCCGGCCATAATCCCCATCCGGTCGAGCACCTCTTCTCGATAGTGGCCAGGCTCATGTCCTTCGGGGATGAAGAAGGAGAAAACGCGTATGTAAGGCGTCTCCATGACATCGGCGGCGTGCAGGGCGCGCCTGAAACGCTCCAGGTGCCGCCCGAACGGCTCTGTTACGGGCACCTTGCCTATGGGGGAGCCTATGGAAGATATCCCGATGCCCCGCTGTGCGGCCGCAGACTTTACCCTGTCCAGCTCATCGTCCGACAGGTCGAGCACGTTCGTGTTCCAGACACTGCGCAGTTCCATGTAGCCTATGGACTCCTCCCCGAGCGTCTCCAGTTGCCCCTCCAGTTCGGGCGAGATCTCATCTGCGAAACCCGTCAAGGTCCACACGTGTCATAACCCCTTTCCTGGGGCGGTGCTCTCGCGGCCCGCCCCAGCTTGTTCTATTACTCGATGCGTACGGGCCCGCCTGTACGGGCCGACTCGTAGATCCC
>DASTKM010000129.1:0-2258 GCA_035715885.1 Rubrobacter sp. | reverse complement strand
TTAGAAGCTGCCGGACCTGGATTCGAACCAGGACTAAGTGATTCAGAGTCACTCGTGCTGCCGTTACACCATCCGGCAAGGCAACGGCGGATATTGTAACGCCTTATGGGGTCTCCGTCGAGGTTTGTCCGCTGGTCTCGGCGACTCCGCCTGACTCCATGGCGCGTAGGATCTTGATCCTCTCCTCTATAGGCGGGTGGGTGGAGAAAAGGCCCTTGGAACGCTTCTCGAACCTCTTTATGGGGTTGACGATGTAAAGGTGGGCGGTCGCGCGGTTGGCTACCTCCAGGACTTCCCTGTCGCCACTGATCTTCTCCAAAGCGTCGGCGAGCCCCTTGGGGTTGCGGGTTAGCCTGACGGAGGTGGCGTCGGCGAGGAACTCGCGCTGCCGGCTTATGGAGAGCTGCAAGAGACGGGCGAACAGGGGCGCGAGGATGGCGAGGACGACGGCGATGAGGATCATGATGATCTGCAACTGTCCGCCACCGTCTCCTCCCCTGCGCCCTCCTCCCCTTCCTCCACCGAACCACAGGCCGCGCAGGAAGAAGTCGGAGATCAAGACCGTGGTGCCTACCAGGATACCGACGAGCATGGAATAGCGGATGTCGAAGTTGGCGACGTGGGACATCTCGTGCGCCATGACGCCCTGGAGCTCGTCGCGGTCGAGCTTTTTGAGGAGGCCACTGGTGACGGCGACGGTGGCGTGCTCGGGGTCGCGGCCCGTGGCGAAGGCGTTCGGGGCGCTGTCGTCGACGATGTAGACCTTCGGCATCGGCAGGCCCGAGGCTATGGACATCTCTTCGACCACGTTGAAGAGTACGGGGGCGTCCTCGTGTGTGATCTCCCTGGCCCTCGATGCGGCAAGGACCATCTTGTCGCCCGCGAAGTAACTGACGAGCCCGGCGATCACGCCCACTACCAGGGCCAGGGCGAGACCGAAGAGGGCGCGTGTGGGGTCACCGAGCCAGGCAAACCCGATTATGTAGCCGAAGATGGTGACGAAGGCGAGGAAGGCGGCTATGAGCAGCAGGCTGTTGCGCCTGTTACGGGCGATGCGCTCCCTGAAGGTGCCCTGGTCCCGCTGATCCATGGTCCTAGTCGTAGGAGACGGTCACGGACTCCCGCTCGGGTCCCTGGGCCTCGAAGTATTCCCTCTCGGTGAAGCCCATGGCACGGGAGAAAATGACCGCGGGGAAGCTCTGTATCTTAGTGTTGTAGGACTGGACCGAGTCATTGTAGTGCTGCCTTGCGAAGGAGATCTTGTTCTCCGTCGATGAGAGCTCCTCCTGGAAGTCTATCAGTACCGTGTTGGATCTGAGATCCGGATAATTCTCAGCGACCGCGAAGAGGTTCCCAATAGCCCCCGAAAGACGGGCCTCGGACTGGGCCTGCTGTCCCGGCGACTGGGGCTGCATAGCCTGGGAGCGGGCCTGCGTTATCTGCGTAAGCACGTCTTGCTCCTGGCGGAAGTACTTCTTCACGCCTTCGAGGAGGTTCGGGATCAGGTCATATCGCCGCTTGAGCTGTACATCTATCTGCCTGTAAGACTCCTCTACCTCATTGCGTCGCCGCACGAGCCCGTTGTAGGTGACGATGGCGAAGATCACCAGTATCACCACGACCACAACGATGACTATCAAGACAATACCCATCCAAAACCTCCGCGCTAGGATGCCAGAGGCATTATATCCCGTCACAGGAATTGTGAAGGTGGAAGGGGCTACGTGATAGACAACTCGAAATTCCTAACTCTATACTCCGAACTCGAACGCATTAGAATGCGAGCATGACGGCCGGGCAATCGCAGCGTAACTTCATTGTCGTTCACCCCGACTTCGACCGGACGTGGCCCTGGGCTGCTGATCACTTCCGCGTGTTGTGGGAAGAGCAAGGTCAGACCGAGTACTTGCGGCTCGCCCCGGACGATCGGCGTGTTGTTTGTGAGATCGTGGCCGATCCGGCCGGCGTCACCCGCCTCGTCGCCCTGAACGTACCCGTGACGGTGGAGTGCGTGGCGCGGATGCCTGCTCTGCGGGAGGCTGTCTTCTCCCCCGAGCCGTCTACCGAAGTAGGCGACGCGCTGGCGGCCGGGGGCGTACGCAACTACGTGCAGCCCAGCGAGGGCTTCTGGGGGCAGAGCGTCGCCGAGTTCGCCCTCGCGCTCACTCTTTGCGGTCTGCGTCGCATCCCGCAACTGCACCGCGCCATCGTAACCAGCCCGCAGGCATGGGACTACGCTCCGCCCGGCGGCATCGGGC
>DASTKM010000128.1:0-5437 GCA_035715885.1 Rubrobacter sp. | reverse complement strand
GTCGTGTACGTGCCCTATCTGAGGCCCTCCCGTCTCGGGATCTCCGTACCTGTAGCCGGTGACGCCGATCCCACCTGGTCCGTCCTCGTCCCTCTTCTTGAAGACTCCATCCCATCCCAAGATCTCGCGCTCTATCTGCGCCAACGGTTCATCGTTCATCCTATTCCTCCACATTTTGTCCGGACTATGGACCTAATGGTCCCTACACTCTGCGCGTCTTCCTCCGAAGGACTTGAGAACCCTACCGCCGTACCGCCGCAGTTCCCACCCCAGAACCGGGAACCAGCGGGAGCGTCCTGTACTACCTTTTCGCAGCTCCCTGGCCAGCCGCCGGGTCTCTGCTTCGCGTCGGAGATCCTCGCTGTGCTGCCGCCAGGTCTGAAACGTCACCCAACCATCCATCCCTAGCCTCCTCCTACTCTGGGCTTGTTATGTGCGCTTATATCTTGCGACGGGAAGGAGGCTCGCACATCGGGAGGGGGGACGGTTTTTGGCCTGAACCATCGTACAGGTTTGACGGCAGTGAATCCGATCGAAAGCGCGCCGGGCGCTCCCTCGATCTACACTTCCTTTCCTGCTTGTCGACAAAATCTACTTGGCTTTGCGCGACTATCAGGAATCGATGGCTACCGATCTTCAAGGGGGGTCCGCACTCCATATCGCCATGCAGGGCGCGGAGCAAACCCCGACGATAGGAAGGGTTGCTCGTCAGCCGGAAGTTAGATCAATCCATGTGCCATTGGAGGGGGAGGAGATAGGGGAATTGGGTGGTGGGGTCGAGGTCTACTTTCATGATGGGGTCCATCCACTCGCTCCACCGCTGGTTGGTCTCGCTGTTCGCCAGGTACTCCTGGGTCTTCTCGATGTCGTCGGTCTCGAAGTAGCCGAAGAGGGTGAGGCCGTAGCGGAAGATGTTGTAGTTGCGGATACCGGCCTCCCTGAGGGCCCCAACCATCTCCGGCCAGATCTCCTGGTGGCGGCGCACGTACTCTTCTTCGTACCCCGGTCTGACCTCCAGAACCCACGCATACTGGGTCATCCAGCCCTCCTTATCTTTGTACCACCACCGCGCCTCATGATACTGCTCCGGAATCGGCCTCGCGTCGGCGAGCATGCATCCCCCCATTTAGGGGACAAGCGGTACGAGCCCGAGGTGTACCAGCCTCATTTCTACATTCGTATTGCGCTACCTTCCGTCAGGGCCGATCGGCAGGTCCCCCCGCCTACTACCTGAGGGTGAGGACTACCCTCTCGGGCGCGTTGCGGTCCGCAATGTACTCTAGCGGCTATTACCCGCATGTAACTCCCAAGCAAGAGCAGATTTACTCCAAATGGGGGATGCGCGTCCTGATACAAGAGGCGTAAACTGCTTGCGTAACGCTGTTAGGACGGGGCGCATAGACTCTGCCCCCTCCACTCTATCCCAGAGCCAAGGGGGAACAAATGAGCAACCGGCGCAGTGTGGTCGGAGTGGGTTCTGCCCAACGCTTCGAACGCCGCTCGGCACTCTCAGCACTGGCCCTCGCTGGCATCGCTGGCCCCATCATCTTTACTGTAGTTGCCCTGATGCACAGCTTGCTCCGAGAAGATCACAGCCTTACGGAGCATCCGGTCAGCGCGCTGGCAGCGGGGCCCAGCGGCTGGATCCAGAATGTGAATTTCCTCCTTTTCGGGTCGCTCATGATCGCATACGCAATAGGGCTCCACCTCGGGGTGTATCCGAGCCGATGGGGCTTTGTGGGCTTCGCGTTGTTGGTGCTAAGCGGCATAGGACTTATGTGGGGAGGGTTGTTTCCTGCAACGGATGCCACCGGCTCTTTCGATGAGGATCGCTTGTTGCACATCCCCGGCTTCATTATGACCTTCCTCGGTGGTGAGATCGGCCTAATCGTAATGTCGCGGCGCATGGCGCGCGACCCGAGATGGAAGAGTCTGGCCACCTACGCACTCCTGAGCGGCATAGCCATACTGGTCCTGATCGTGGTGGGAGGTGGCCTGGTGCGACCGCCAGGGTCACCGCTACACGCGTGGTTTGGCCTGTTTCAGTGGGTGCTGCTGGCGGTGTGGTTGCCTTGCACGGTAGTCCTCGCGATTAGACTGCTGCGTCTGGCGAGAGTGGCCTAGAGGCCACGCTGACCGAGCAGGAGGAAGGCAGCTGTTGTATGTCCTCACCCACCTCTATCTGGGGTATGCGTCTTTCACGCCGCCGTCGACGTTGAGGACGTTGCCGGTGCTCCTCGACGAACGGGCCTCGGAGGCGAAGTGAAGCACGGCCTCGGCAACGTTCTCGGGCAGAACGTTTACCTTCAGGACGTTGCGCCAGCGGTAGTAATCTTCGAGCTCGTCCGGCTCGATACCGTACGCGGCGGCGCGCTCCTCGCGCCAGCTTGAGTCCCAGATCCTGGACCCCTGCAACACCGCGTCAGGGTTGACGGTGTTGACCCTTATGCGCTCGGGTCCTCCCTCCTCGGCCAGGCACCGCGCCAGGTGCAACTCGGCCGCCTTCGCCGAGGAGTACGCCGATGCGTTCTTCCCTGCCGCCATAGAGTTCTTCGAGGCGACGAAGACGAGGCTCCCACCCATGCCCTGCTCCTTCATGATGCGGAAGGCCTCGCGCGCGACGAGGAAGTATCCCTTCGTCAGTACGCCGTAGTTCTTGTCCCACATCTCGACGCTCGTCTCCTCGATGGGGGCGCTGGAGGCGAGGCCGGCGTTCGATACGACGACGTCGACCCCGCCGTACTCCAGGATAGCTCGCTGGTAGGCGTGGGCCACCTCTTCCTCGTCGGTCACGTCGGCCTTCGCCGGGATGCCAGGCTCGGCGAGGCTATCCGCGACTTCACCCGCCCCCTCTTCGTCGAGATCGCAGACCACGACGCAGGCCCCGCGTGAGGCCAGCGACCTGGCTACGGCGCTGCCTATGCCTCCCGCCCCACCCGTAACGAAGGCGATCCTGCCCGCGAGCTCGTCAGGCGGCGGGGCGAGGGTGAGCTTGTAGAGCTCGAGCGGCCAGTATTCGACCGCGTAAGATTCTTCTTCCGTGAGGGAGACGTAGCCGCCCAAGGCGTGGGCGCCGCGTATAACGTTGATTGCCCTGTAGACGAAGTCTCTGGAGAGATCTGCTTCTTTGGCATTCTTCGCGGCGGCGACGAGTCCTAAGCCCGCTATGAGGATTACCCTGGGATTAGGGTCGAACATCTCCTCGTCAGCCTCCTCATAGCGCGAGAAGTACGCCTCGTATTCCTCTCTGTAACGGGCGACGCCCTCGCGGAGTCTCGCACTCAGCTCGTCCGCATCCTCGTTCTCTGGGTCGAAGTCCACCCACAGTGGCCTGAACTTCGTCCTTACCAGATGGTCAGGGCAGGCTGCGCCGACCTGGGAGAGTTGCTCCGAGTCGCGGCCACAGACGAAGGCAAGTGCATCTTCTGAGGTGCAGTCGGTACGCAGTATCTTGTGTGCCTGCTCCTGGAGCCCCGACGAGAGCGCCCCGCGCAACGCAGGCAGGACTTTGGTGAGAAGGGCTTCTCTGCGGTCAGGCGCTGGCGGTTGGACCTTCCTGCCCCCAAAGGGCTCGCCAGCCCGGCCGGCGACGAACTCAGCGGCCCGGTTTATGGACTCGATGGTGCGGCCGTAGCTCTCCTCATGGGTCTCCCCCCAGGTTACGAGCCCGTGCTTGGCGAGCAGGACGAACCTCGCATTGGGGTTGTTCCTTACGGCCTCGCCCACCTGCTTCGAGAGGGTAAAGCCTGGTCTAATGTATGGGATCCACACCGCCTCATCGCCGAAGCATTCGCGCGCGAGCTCCTCGCCGCCTTCCGCGCAGCAGATCATGTTGATCGCATCGGGGTGCGTGTGGTCGACCTGCGCGTAAGGGACAAAAGCGTGCAGGAGCGTCTCAATGGAGCCCCTCGGCATGTCGGGTCGGAGCTGGCAACTGGCGAGGTAGGCGACCATCTCCTCGTCGCTCGTCTCCTCCCGCTCCTCGAGCGCGAGTACTTCGTCGAGCTTGAGACCCGTAAATTGCCCAGCCTCTATGGTCGCCAGGTCCGATCCCGAACCTTTCACCCACAGAACATCAACCTCACGCCCGGTATGGTCCCTCTCTCTGGCCTTGGTAGAGGTGTTGCCGCCCCCGTAGTTGGCGACAGCCCTGTCCCTCCCTAAAAGGTTGGAGCGGTAGGCTAGGGCTTCGAGCTCGGAGAGCCCCTCAGCGTTTTGCTGGTCCCACAGGTTCTCTGTCGCTCCTGGTATTCGCGTCTCCATGTGTGCCCTCCCTCTGGTCGGCGCTGTCAGCTTTCAGCTCCTTTGTGATCCGATCGTGGTTCGCAAGCGTCTTGTGGCGCATGTGTACTTCCGCGGCTTCTGGAACAGAGAGTGCGTTCGCCGTCCATAGCGTGGCCGAGGGCTGACCGCCGATAGCTAGACCGCTCTAACTCCATCCTGCTCCTGCGCCTTCGCCACGTTCTTCCGCTACTTTCCCGGCGTACTGGCTCTCTTCGAAGGCGGCTACGGGGTCTGAGGCACCGCCCAGGGTCTCGCGGACTCTGGCGCACAGAGGGCGCACGTCTGTAGCGTAGGCGTCGAGCAGGGTGCGGTGGGCGCCGAGCACGTCGCCGGCGCTTCGCGCTTCTTTGAGGGCTGCGCGGTCTACGAGGAGGGCCTTTGCGTAGGCTTCTTGCAGGTTCATCACAGAGAGGAGCATAGCTTCTATCTTGGGCTCGATATTGTGTGTCTGGTCGATCATATAGTCTATCCGCGTATCGGAGTGCTCCTCGGCCTCGGCGAGCTCGACGTAGATCAAGAACAGCTCGAACGGGTTGACGCTGCCAACGATCAGGTCGTCGTCGCCGTACTTCCTGTTGTTGAAATGGAAACCCCCGAGACGTCCCTCGTCCAGCAGGAGCGCCACGACGTACTCGATGTTGACCTCTTTGGCGTGGTGGCCCAGGTCCACGAGAACCTGTGCCCTCTCGCCCAGTCTTTGACCCACGGTAAGGGCTGCGCCCCAGTCGGCGAGGTCGGTGTGATAGAAGGCCGGCTCGTAGGGCTTGTACTCGAGGAGCATCCTCATGCGCTCGGGCATGGCGGCGTAGACCTCACCTAAAGCCTCGATCATCCTGTGGCGGCGCTCCGTAAAGGAGTCCTGGCCAGGGTAGTTCGTGCCGTCGGCGAACCATAGAGAGAGAACGTCTGAGGCTGTCGCATCCGCGATCTCGACGCATTCGAGGAGGTGATCCGTGGCCCTCCTGCGCACCCCCGGATCCGGGTTGCTGACGCTGCCGAGCTTGTACTCGGGTTCCTGGAAGAGGTTGGGGTTGACGGCCCCTATGCGCAGACCCAGAGACTCGGCGTGACCTTTCAATTCGCCGTAGTCGTCCACCCTGTCCCACGGGATGTGTATCGCCACCGAGGGACATACGCCTGTGAGACCGTGCAC
>DASTKM010000127.1:0-11704 GCA_035715885.1 Rubrobacter sp. | reverse complement strand
CAGGCCTACGCTGCCATGGTGCTCGACCAGCCCAGTCGTCCCGGTATGGAGTCCGTGGAGGCGCGGGAGAAGTTGAGCGCGGGCATAGACACTGAGTTCGACGGGGTGGTTGTGCGGGCGCTGTTGAGGCTCCTCGATACCGAGTCGGAAGGGTACCGCAGAGCCGACGACCACCGGTTCGTCTTCCCTGTCCCGGAGAGCGGGGGAGGCGCCAGGCTCGACGTACCCGACCTGCGCACCCAGGATGGCCTCGGCCAGATCCTCCCCCGTAACAGTCAGTAGTCTCAGATAGAGGGGGGTGAGGCAGGAGAATGCGTCAGATCAAGGCGGCATCCACGGTGGCCTCGCCCAGAGCAGGACTAATACGTGTGGCGCTGACGGGGGTCGTAGCCCTCATGTTGGCTCTGGCTTTTCCCGGGGCTGGAGTTCCCTATCTTGCTGCCGGACTCGCGCTACTCTTCGCGATGTTCTTGATCGTTGGGCGACCCGCAATCCTTCTGCGGGAGAGGCTCGTACGCGTCTTTCTGGACTCCGCCCTCGTCGGGGTGCTGGTTGTGTCCACTGGGGGAGTGGCCTCACCCTTCTTCTCTCTCTACTTCCTCGCGGCGCTGGAGATAGCCTGGATCGAAACGCGGCCGAAGGTCGCGGTGGCGACGGCCGCGTTGGTGGCCGGGTACCCGGCCGCGGTCGCCGCCTCGGGAGGCATCGGTGCGATCGGTTCTACCCCTGTGCTCTTGAGGACCGGCCTCATCGCTCTCTTCTGTGTTGCCGTCGCGTTCCTGGGCTCCGAGATGCAGGGTTCCAGGAAGCTCGCTAGCAGACTCTCCTCCAACCTGGCAAACCAGATAGACCGAGTGGAGAGCGACGAGCGTCTGATCTCGAGGTTCGCACCCGTAATGAAGGTCTTGAGCCTGGAAGGTATACTCGGATGGACCGTCGAGGCGGCCCACACGGTAGCTGGCGGGCCGTACGCGCACGTTGCCGCACTGAAAGGCAACCATCACAGGACCATACTGGAGGACGACTTCGACGTCTGCCCCAGTTGGTGGCATCCCTCGATCCAGCGTCTCGTGCTGCAAAGTTGCCGCGAGGGCGACACCGTGCGCAGCGAGGAGGAGATCCACGGGATAGAGGGTTTCATGGCCATACCCCTGGGTACAGGCGAAGACGAGAAGTGGGGGGCGGTGATCGTCGGTGGCGGTGAGTACGACGCCGAGGAGGAGCGTGTCCTGAAGCTCCTCGCCGAAGGAATAAGCCCTGCCCTGGAAGACGCCGGGGACGCCCCTGGCGGGCTGGACCAGCTCACAGGGTTGCCTAACCGTGCGTCGCTGCACCGCGTTCTGCGCCGGGAACTCTCCTATAGCAGGCCGCTTACTGTCTTGGCGATGCAACCGACCATTGTTCGTGACCACGGTATGGCCACGGGTGATGCCTTCCTCCAGAAGATCGGTAAAAAGCTCGCGGACGGCAGGCAGCGCGCGTTTCGCTACGGGGACGAGGTGTTCGTCGTCGTCCTGATCGGTTCGGACGAGAGCAGGGCCCGCCAGACAGCGCACGCGCTCCAGCAACATGTCTCGGAGGAAGCCGGTAGTCCTGATGATCTGCGATTGATCGCCGCCGTGGGCTGGGTGTTCGCCGAGACAGGAGACGAGGAATCGGTTCTCGATGCGGCCATGCGCGCCCTGGAAATAGCCAAAGGCCGGCCCGAAGGGATCTCCGGGTTACCTGCGGGGACACAGACCCCCGAACCGTTCGTCGAAGGCGAGCATCGAGTCTCGGGGATCGCCAGATCGCTCGTCGAGGCCCTGGAGGCGAAAGACCCTTACATCAAGGAGCATCTGAGGGCTGTGTCGGGGCTCGCCCTGCGCATAGGCAGCGAGATCTCCTTGCCAGGCGAACAGATGGAAGCCCTGACCAGCGGGGCTCTGCTGCACGACGTAGGTAAGATAGGCATACCGGATCGCATCTTGCAAAAGTCAGGTCGCCTGACAGAGGAGGAGTACGCGGAGATAAAGCGGCATCCGCTACTCGGTGTCTCCATCCTCACCCCTGCAACTGAGCTGGCATCCGCGTTGCCGGTCGTCAGACACCATCACGAGCGCTTCGACGGCAAAGGATACCCGGACGGGCTGCGCGGTGAGGATATTCCCTTGATAGCTAGGATAGTCTCGGTGGCCGACGCGTTCGATTCCATGATCCGTGGCAGGCCGTACGGTTACGGCATCTCCCGCAAAGCCGCTCTGAGGGAGATCGAGGAGAACGCGGGTACCCAGTTCGATCCTCTTATCGTAAGGGCGCTTCTGGAAATCGTGTACGCTCCCGGCGACCGGCAGGCCGATTCCGCTGGTTAGCGACGCGTACCGGACGCGCGATTTGCTCTGACCGGCGTCTCTACCATATAATTTTCGAAACGGATGAAAAATCACTCATTTGAGTGATACGGGCAACCCCATCTCTGTTATATGCTGAACTCGCAATGTGGTTCCGGGCGAGCCGAAGACTCTGAGGCTTCGTCCCGTGGGAAAGGAGCCTCAGCGGTTGGTCCACAGAACGTCTGCGCGTAACCACTGCAATACGGGTTAGGGAGTTGTGAACCGAGGCCTTTCGGCCGAGGACAGCGATCTGGAGATAGACATGCAGGGATCATCGTTAGATCTGCCGACCGGGTACTATCTGGAAAGAGATCCAGACATATTGACCCTACGCCGACTCGACGGGTCCATAGTCAGCGCGTTTTCGGCCCGTGGTGCTGCGCCGGAGGCCGTGCGGCAGACGGTCGAGGAGACCGTCCAGGGAGAACATTCCGCCGTTGTGCAGCCTACTTTGCGGGTGCGTTTCTTCGGGCACTTCGAGATGCTCTGCGAGGGTGAAACTATGCCACTCGGCCGTAACGGCAAAGCGCTGACCATACTCAAATACCTGCTGGCCAACCATACCCGTCCTGTCTCGCAGGATCACCTCATGGGCTGGCTGTGGCCTGAGTCCAACCTCAAGAAAGCCCGGTGGTCCCTCAACTCCGCTATCCACGGCTTGCGCAAGCTTTTGAGCGGATGTTCGTCTTCTGTAACCAAGAACTACGTCTTCCTCGAGGACGGATACTATCGTCTGTCTCCGGGCGTGAGGGTGACAACGGACGTGGACGACTTCGATAGACACCACGAGCGAGGGCGTAAACTGGAGAAGGACCGTCGGATGCGGGAGGCGGCCATGGAGTACGAAAAGGCCATCGAGCTGTATCGGGACGACTACCTGATAGAAGACCTGTACGAGGATTGGACCATGGTCGAGCGTGAGCGACTTGCCAACGCCTACATGGATCTTCTGGACCGGCTGGCCATCCACTACATGGAGGTCGGGCAACATCAGGAGAGCATCCGCGCCTGTTACAAGGTACTTGAGAAGGATCGTTGCCACGAAGACAGCTACCGCCTCCTGATGCAGTGCTACGTCCGCCTCGGCCTGCGGGCCAGAGCCCTGCACCAATACAGGATGTGCGAGCAGATCCTCGGACAAGAATACGGTACCTCACCCTCGCCGGAGACCAGATCCCTCTACCTGAAACTCCTGAGAGACGAGCGCGCGTGAGAGCTGCCTGACCGGATTCGAAGACCAGAACCCGCGGGGGTTTCCCCGGAGCCTATCGTGGGTACCGACCAGAGCGGACCTAAAAAGGCGGAAGGGAGCGTATGAACGACGCGATGCAGCAGCGACTCGCAACCATACTGGCAGCCGCGATAGCCTACCTCATCACCCAGTACATCACCGACAGACTCGTAGATATACCCGATGAGCACGGGATCAAAGACGACGCCATAGAGGCGTTTCTCAAGGGGGTGACGACCGCGACCTCGACCATCCTGGCCTCGGTCCTCGTGCGGCGGCTGTTCAGATCCTGAAGCTTACGCGAAGCTCTAGAATCGCCGGAGCCCGGGGCGGGGTTCCGGCTTTCTTGTTGCGGTCCTATAAGGTGTATATCATCGTCGGCGGGTAGAGGGCGCGTGGTCGGTCTAGGAGGTTGGTTTTCGTGGGAGGTCCTCTGGAGGGTCGGGTCGCTATCGTAACGGGTGGGGGCGGAGGCCTCGCCGAGGGCATCTGCGCGAGACTCGCCTCGGACGGCGCGGCCATCGCCGCGGTCGACGTCTCCCGCGAGAAGGCGGAGAGGGTCGCAGACCAGGTCAGAGCGAATGGCGCCAGCGTCGTGGCCGTGGAGGCTGACGTCTCTGACTGCCGTTCGGTCGGGGCCATGACCGATGAAGTTGCGAGCAGGCTCGGCGGTGTGAACATCCTCGTCAATAACGCCGCTGTCTACCCACGGCGGGCGTGGACGGAGATCGAAGAAGCAGAATGGGACAGGGTGATGGCCGTTAACCTCAAAGGCTACTTCCTGTGCGCGCGGGCCGTCTATCCTCATATGAAGGAGCAGGGACGGGGCAACATCGTGAACGTGGCCTCGATCACCTTCTTCATCGGGTGGACGCTCCTGCTCGACTACGTTGCCTCGAAAGGAGGTATAGTCGGCTTTACGCGCACGCTCGCCCGCGAGGTCGGCCCGGACAACATCAACGTCAACGCCATAGCGCCGGGCGCCTTCCCCACGGACGCCGAGAAGATCCACCCCGACCAGGAAGGCTACAACCGCTGGGTGCTCGAGCAACAGAGCATCAAGCGCCGCGGCACACCGGAAGATATAGGCAACCTCGTCGCGTTCCTAGCCTCCGACTCATCCTCCTTCATAACAGGCCAGACCATCGGCATCGACGGTGGTTGGATGATGCGCTAAGACGGGATCAGGGAGGGACCGTGGCCAAAGCCGCAACGGCAAAGAGGGAACGTAAAGAGAAGCTCGAGGACATACTCGTCGTGGACTGCGACGTCCACGTCCACGAGTCGCCAGGTGCGATCATGCCCTACTGCGAGATGCCCTGGAAGAAGGCGCTGGAGACCATAAAGGACGTGCAGGAGTTCTACCTGGACATCCCTGGCTTCTCGCCGGGGACGACCGTCTATGAGGCGAAGTTCCCATCGGGGCAGGAGGGCACGCGCATGGTCCACTCCGCCTCCCAGATGCGCCAGGAGCTCGACGAGATCCACGTGGACATCGGTGTCCTGTTTCCCGACCACTTCCTGAAGATACCGGTGATCTCCCAGGTGGATTACGCCTCGGCCCTTGCCCGCGCCTACAACGCCTGGCTCCTCGAGGAGTGGTGCTCGCCCGAGAACGGCCTGCTCGGCTGCATCCTCGCCTGCCCGCAGGACCCCGTGGACGCAGCCAGAGAGATAGAGAAGTACTCAGGAGAAAGGGGCATGGTTGGTGTGTTCCTGCCCTGTGCCGGGTTGGAGCGGCTATGGGGGCACAGGCAGTACGACCCGATCTTCGAGGCCGCCCAGGCGGCGGACCTGCCCCTGCTCATGCACAGCGTGACCGTCATCCATCCCGTCTTCCCTTTCAACACCCAGGGGTTCGAGACGGAGTTCGGGCGGCACATCTGTAGCCACACCTTCTCCATAATGGCGAACCTAGTGCACATGATCACCACCGGCGTACCGGTAAGGTATCCCGACCTCCGCATCGCCGTCACCGAGGCTGGCATCTCCTGGGTGCCTTTCCTGATGCACAAGATGGACAAGGAATACATCGAGCGCCGCCGTGAGGTTCCTTTCCTCGAAGACAAGCCGAGCACCTACCTGAAGCAGATGTACTTCGCCACCCAGCCCGTCGAGGAGCCCGAGAACCTCTCCGACCTGGTGACGATGCTGGACCTCTACGATGGGGAGGACAATACCATCTTCGCCTCCGACTGGCCGCACCACGACTTCGACCACCCCTCGAAGGTACACCAGATCCCCTTCACGAACGAGGTCAGGCGCAAGATCTTCGGCGAGAACGCCCTGCGACTCTTCAACATCGACGCTGGCGGCAACCGCCTAGGGGTGCGATGAGTAGCGAGCGCAAGGAGCACGTCTTGGGCGACCTCTCGGATTTCCCGGTCGGTACTCACAGGGTCGTGAAGGTAGGGAGGCGTGAGATCGGTGTCTTCAACATCGGCGGCAAGCTCTACGGCCTCCCCAACGTCTGTCCACATCAGACGGGTCCGCTGTGCGAGGGCAAGCCGCCCCTGGGCACCCTGGTCGCCAGGGGCGAGAACGACTGGAAGTTCGAGTGGGTGAACGAGGGTGAGATCGTGGCCTGCCCCTGGCACGGGCTCGAATACCACGTCCCGACCGGAAGATGCCTCGCCTACCCGAACATCACCCTCCGCTCCTACGAGGTGCTCCTGGACGGAGATATAGTGAAGGTCAGGCTCTAGCTGGCGTAGTTGGGTCGGATCTCGGAGATTATCAGGAGACAGCTGATGCGCGTCGTGGTGATCGGGGGTAGCAGGCACGTGGGCACCTTCCTCGTGCCCCGGCTGGCCGAGCTAGGCGAGGTAGAGGCGGAATGGACGAGCAAGACCTCCAGGTAGAAGGCCGACTCTCCGTACGCGAGGAAGAGACGGCGTTCCTGGTAGTCAGGGAGGAGGACCCGAACGACTGGCTGGCCCGCTTCGAGAAAGACGGAGACTTCCCAGCCCGTGAGTGGGCCGAGAACATGGCCAACGTCTACAACAGACGCCTCACTCGCCGCCCTACCGGACCTCCCACACCTCCTGGCACGCGTCCTGCCAGTTACCATCCCGAGCCGTAGGGCCTGCTGCGATACACTCGTCGCGAGAACGTATGTCTGAAAGGACAAGAGAGGGACTGCTGTGAAGGAACGAGTATGGGATTTCCAGGAAGTCGGACGCCTCCCCGCGCCGGGCGACAACGTGGCTATGGCGACCCGCAGGCTGCAGGCGGGGACGCGCGTGTCCTACGGCGGCTCGGAGTTTACCTTAAGACACACGGTCCTAGAAGGCCACCGCTTCGCCGTCGAGCCCATAGCAGAAGGGGAGGATCTGCTCTCCTGGGGTCTCCGTTTCGGTTGTGCAATAAGGGACATCGCGCCCGGCGATTACGCATGCAACGAGAAGATCCTGCGCGTCCTGCGCGAGCGTTTGCGGGTCTCGCCTGAACGCGGCGAAGACGAGGATCCTGAAGGAACCTCCGATCAGGGCGGGGGGCGTGTTCCGGGAGGGCAGGACGTGGTCGGCCTGAAGCTGCCCGAAGGGCCGAACTTCAGCGACGCCGAACTTGAGCCCTACGTCCTCGACGAGGAGCAATTCCGCCCCGGAGAGCAGGTTCCTTTCCACGACGAGCCACGCACCTTCATGGGCTACAGGCGCGGTGCGGGCAGGGGCGTTGGGACGCGTAACTATGTAGTAGTGATGGGCGTCACTTCGAGGCTCACCGGGTTCGTCAGGGCGCTGGAACTCGAGATGAAAGGCGTCGCCGACACGTACGAGAACGTAGACGGCATAGTCTGCGTTGCCCACACGGAGGGCGGGGAGGAGCGCACACCGAACAACCTGGATTTGCTCCTTCGGACCCTGAGCGGTTTCATGGTCAACCCGAACGTGGGGGCCGTGCTCGTGCTCGACCAAGGCGGAGAGGAGACTGTGACGAACAGTATGCTCGGGGCGTACCTGGAAGAGTACGGATACCCGATAGACGACTTGCCGCACGAGTTCATGAGCCTGGAGGGGAGCTTCAGGCGGGATCTCGTAAGGGCCAAAGCCGTCGTGCGGGGATGGCTGGAGGAGGTGGACGCGGTGCGGCGCACCGAGGAGCCGGCGTCCGAGCTCAAGATTGGACTCCAGTGCGGAGGATCCGACGCCTTCTCCGGGATCTCCGCGAACCCGCTGGTGGCGTGGGTGAGCAAGGAGGTAGTAAGGAACGGCGGCATCGCCAATCTGGCGGAGACGGACGAGTTGATCGGGGCCGAGCACTTCGTCTTGGAGAACGTCAAGGACCTCGATACCGCGCGGCGTTTCCTCTCTGCAGTCGAGCGCTTCAAGGAGCGCGTCTCCTGGCACGGGCAAACAGCCGAAGACAACCCATCTGGGGGCAACAACTACCGCGGACTCTACAACATCTCCATCAAGTCTCTGGGGGCTGCGATGAAGAAGCATCATGACGTGCGCATCGACCGCATTATCGAATATGCAGAGAGGATGGATGAGGGCGGCTTCTACTTTATGGACAGCCCAGGCAACGACCTGGAGAGCATCGCCGGGCAGGTCGCCTCTGGGGCGAACATGATCTTCTTCACCACGGGTAACGGCTCCATTACCAACTTCCCCTTCGTCCCGACCATAAAGTTCGTCACCACCACAGGCCGCTACGAGCTCCTCTCCAAAGACATGGACGTGAACGCCGGCGCCTACCTGGACGGTACCCCGATGGACGAACTTGGCCGCCAGACATTCGAGCGAACGCTGAGGGCCGCCTCGGGCGAGAGAACCGTTGGAGAGCGTGCGGGCCACGCCCAAGTCTCGATCTGGCGCGACTGGAAGCAGACGAGCGACGAGAACCTGGACCAGCTTCGGAACGCGCCGGAGCCCGGCGGAGAGCCGTTGCCCGTAAAGGAGAGTGCTCCTGAGGTCGAATTCTCCTTCGAGGCCATAAAGAGCGGGCGCGGCACTGTAGTGGATCAGGTCGGGCTCGTCATGCCTACGAGCCTTTGCTCGGGTCAGATCTCGCGCCGCATAGCCAACCGGCTGAACGAACGCGATGCCACCCTGGGCAAAGTGACCCGCTTCGTCGCCCTGCCCCACACGGAGGGCTGCGGCGTCTCCGCCGGCTCGGCGGAGACCATCTACTCCCGCACCGTGCTCGGCCACCTCGCCAGCCCCACCGTGAGGTTCGGCCTTCTCCTGGAGCACGGCTGCGAGAAGACCCACAACGACTACTTCAGGAACCGCCTCGAAGAGGCAGGCCTCGACCCGAATCGCTTTGGGTGGGCGAGCGTCCAGCTCGACGGTGGCATAGACAGCGTGGTCGCCAAGGTAGAGGACTGGTTTACCGGTACCTTGGATAGTGCCGAAGATCTCGAGTACGAGAATGCAGGCCCGGAAGCCTTGCGGCTCGGGCTTTACGCTGCCGGCTCCATCTCGAACGAGGCCGCCCTGAGCCTCGCCCAGGTAACGCTCGTCGTCGCGAACTCAGGTGGGACGGTGGTCGTCCCCGAGAGGGCTGCAGTACTCTCTTCGCCGGCCTACCTGGAAGCCGTGCTCGGCGACCTTCCCGTGGAGAACACCCTCGCTTACGGGCAGGCCGTCCCTTCCGGCAAGCCGGGGTTGCACGTCATGGAGGCGCCGACGGACCACTGGGTGGAGACAGCGACCGGGCTCGGGGCGACGGGAGTCGAGGTCATGCTCGCGCATGTGGGTGGGCATCCTCTGCAGGCACACCTTATGATCCCGCTCGTACAGGCCTCCTCCGACCCTGAGACGTTGGAGAAGCACGCCGAGGACCTCGACGTGCTTCTCGAGGGAGACCCATCCGGCTGGAACGAACAGATGCTGGAGACGATCGCGGCGGTGGCCTCGCGGGCGTATGTCCCCAGGCTGTTCGAGGCTGGTAACACCGACTTCCAGTTCACCCGCGGCCTGCTCGGCGTCTCTATGTGATACTAGTCCGTTTGAACGGGGTGCGTTCGTGCCACGGGCACGCATGCGGTTCCTCCCATACGTAATTCCCGCGAAAGCGGGAATTACGAGTAGTGGCAGATCCGTGCGCGATGGCTGGTTCCCGAGTGCCGTTAGCGTGCCAGCCAGCCGCCGTCTACGGGCAGGATCGTGCCGTGCACGTAATCAGCGGCGTCCGAAGCTAGGAAGACCGCGGCGCCCTTGAGGTCCTCGGGCTCGCCGAAGCGTCCGGCGGGGAGACGGGACAGGAGTGCTGCGTTGCGCTCCTCGTCCTCGCGCAGCGCGCTCGTCAGCTCTGTGGTGAAGTAGCTCGGGGCGATGGCGTTGACATTGATCCCCAGAGGCGCCCACTCGTTGGCGAGGGCGCGGGTAAGGTTGGCGATGCCCGCTTTGGACGCAGAGTAGGAGGGCACGATCATGCCGCCTTCGTAGGAGAGGACCGAGGCTGTATTGATGATCTTACCTCCCCGGCCTTCCTCAACGAAGTGCCTGGCGGCGGCCTGGGACAGGTAGAAGGCGGCGCTCAGGTTGATCTTTATGACGGCTTCCCAATCGTCCCCGCCGAACTCGAGCGCCGGGGCTCGGCGGATGATGCCGGCATTGTTGACGAGTATGTCGAGACGACCCAATTCCGAGACGCACTCTTCGACGACTTCGGCGGCGAGCTTCGCGTCGGACTCGAGCAGATCGACGTTCATGGCGTGGAAGCGGCGGCCTTCGTTCTGGACCAGGTCTCCGGTCTCATCTACAGACACTATATCCAGGGCCGCTACGTCTGCGCCTGCTTCGGCGAGGCCGCGCGCGATGCCCTGTCCGAGACCTCGCGCTGCACCCGTTACCAGCGCGACCTTGCCGTCCAGGTTGAAGTCGTCGAGGACGCCCACTAGTAGCGGAGGTCCTGGGGCTCTATGCCCTGCTGGTCGCAGAACTTCAGGTAGCGCTCCAGCTTGGAGAACACATCGTCCTGGTAGATCAGGTTGTCGTCATCGTCTATGTACTGAACGGTCCCTTCAAGGATGAAGAGGGTCTGCATCTCCTCGACGCCCTCGTCGACGACGAGCGTGTGGATGTCGCCCGGCGGCTCGTAGACGAGCGTGCCTGGCCTCGCGACCCAGTCGCGCTCCAGGTAGTGCCAGGAGCCCTTTATGCAGAAGCCCATTACCTGGCCGCCCGTGTGGCGGTGGCGGTTGACCCTGCCTGAGCCCTGGACTTTGAGGACGTTGATCCAACGCCCCGTCGCAAGGTCGAACCTCAAGGGCTTGAACCAGACCCGCTCGCCCTGTGGCACCCACGGCAGCTCGTCGCTCTGTATGGCCTGGTCAGGAAGACCGAGATCCGAGATGACCTGCTCTGTCTGCTCCTGCGTCATGAACTCTCCTCCTGTCTGTGACTTAATGTTCTGCTAGTCGGCGCCCCGGCGGCTCGAAGTAGAGGACAGCGTCAGGGTCGCCGCCGATCTTCTGGATCTCCGGTATGACCTCGCGGTCCAGCGTAGTCACGTCGGGCCAGTTGACCTCGACAAGGTTGCCCGCAGGGTCCCGCAAATACATCTGGACAGCCCCGTCTGGCAGCTCCCTGACTGTGGAGTAGCGCCCGCCGTCCCTCACGCCGAGTTCCTCGGCCTTCGTGTACGCGGTTTCGAAGTCGTCAACGTCGAGCGCGAAGTGATGCCGCTCCGGAGCGGGATCTTCGTCCAGGAAGAGGTGGAGTTGCAGATCACCTATCCGCAGCCAGCGCACAGGCCCGGAGAAGTCGGGCGAGGGGACCTCCTCCATCCCGAAGAAGTCCGTGTAGAAGCGGACCGACTCCTCCAGGTCGGTGGCGCTGATACTGACGTGGGTGAACCCTCTCGCCCGCACGCTGACTCTCTCTACAGCGGCATGATGGAGAGGGTCTTCCACGACGAGTAGAAGTCCAGGGCCGCCGGGCCCTGCTCCCGCCCGCCGACGCCCGACTCCTTGTTGCCGCCGAAAGGCACCTGGAACTCCAGGCCCGCAGTCGGGAGGTTGACGTTCACGAGCCCCGTCTCCGACCGTTGCATGAACTCGTGCGCGTAGCGCAGAGACTTGGTTGCTATCCCCGCGGTCAGCCCGTAGCGGGTGTCGTTGGCGAGCCCGACGGCGTCGTCGAAGTCGCTG
>DASTKM010000126.1:0-2897 GCA_035715885.1 Rubrobacter sp. | reverse complement strand
GCGTGCCGGGATGCGCCCGCCAAGCATCCTCGCCGCCAGCATGACCCCAGCCCCGTCACAGAAGACGACGTCAGCACCGTTCAGCGAGTCCCGTAGTGCAGAATCTTCATAGCAGAGGTTGAGGCAGTGGGCGTTCACGTTGAATACGAGGCCGAGCCTTTCGTCCTGCACCAGGCGTGCTATCTCCGCGTGCAGCTCATCTACAGTTATCGGGTCCACGCCCACGCCAAGAACGTCGATCCTGCCCGCACGAGGCCCTACAGATGACGCCACAGGGCCTCCTCCAACGCACTGAATCGGGTGTCCCAGGAGTTCCTGCGGGCGAGTTCGATGCGGGTTCGCCTCTTCTCCTCTGTCTCGAGACGTTTCAGGTTTCGCAGGACCTCCACGTAGTCCTCAGGCCTCTGCGTGAGGTAGATGTATTCGGCAAGATCCAGCATCGCCGGAAGGGGGGCGGCCACGACGGGCTTGCCCGTGGCCAAGCACTCGTAGGTCTTGGCCGGCGAGATGGAGCGGGTGAGAGCGTTGATCTTGTACGGCAGTACGAAAGCGTCGACACCGGCGAGAGCCGAAGGCAGCCCGGGATGGGACACCTCTCCCCTGTAGTCGAGGCCGGGTATTTCGAAGAGACACTTCTCTACGCTGCCGCCGACGATACGCACTTCGAAGCCCGCCTCCGCGATAGCCCGCAAGGCATGGAAGTCGATGCGTTCTAGGCTCACGTGGCCGAAAAAGCAGACGGTGCTGACCTCTCCGCCGGGACCCTGCAGGACCTCGAACCGCTCATAGTCTACGGCAGGACCGCTCAAGAAGGCGTCTGGCCTGATGCTTCTAGCCTTCTCTAGCAGGTGTGCCGAGGTGCAGGAGACGAGGTCGGCGCGCAAGAGCAGCTCGCGCTCCGTCTCTCCGATGTCCTTCGGAGCACCGGGGAAATGCTCGTAGTCGTCCGAGCAGTCGTAGAGCACGAGTCTAGGGTCGAGGCCCGAAATCAAGGCCAGCGTCGTCCTCGTCGGCGGATAGGCCACGACGACAGGATGGGGTCCTGCTATCTTCCTCAGGTCGCTGAGGACGCGTGGCACGAGGAGCTTCGCGTTCATCCACCGGAATGCTGCGTAGGTCGGCGGGGCGGTGAGCGGCGCGTACACGATGAGGTTTCTCTCAGCCGGTGGCTTCTCTCCCGCGCTACCTGAGCGGCGGATTCGCTCGAAGACCCTGCGTAGCGTGTTTCCGGTCAGGTGGGGATTGGCGAGGCCCGTGGTCTCGACGAAGACGGTAGGATAGCCGGCGCCGGCGAAGTGGGTGGCGAGCGTCTGGTGCCTTTGCCAGAGGAAGTCCCACCTTACACCGGATAGGATCACCACCGGCGGCTTGTGCACGAGGGAGACTCCTACACTCCGTCCGTCAGGGCGTAGGAAGGGTCTGGCATGGTCCCTTCGCCGTAGAGGTGGTCGAGGCCGAAGAGGCCCAGGATCTCCATGGTTCTCTCAAGCTGGGTGGCGCTTACCCGAGAACGCCACCCTTCCGTGGAAGGACAGGGCGTATTCTTTCGGCTCAGGGAAGAA
This sequence comes from Rubrobacter sp., assembly GCA_035715885.1. Taxonomy (GTDB): domain Bacteria; phylum Actinomycetota; class Rubrobacteria; order Rubrobacterales; family Rubrobacteraceae; genus Rubrobacter_D. The sequence continues at coordinate 1,335 of DASTKM010000126.1, read as the reverse complement.
GGGCGTCTCAGTCTGCGGTAGACACGGTCGTCGAAGTCCTCGCCCAGGAAGGCGAACAGGCTCTGTAGTTCCGCTTCCGGACGGGCGAGCAGGTTCTCGTAGAAGGTGAGGTGCACATCCTTTGGCCCGAACTGTTTGAGGGGGACGTAGTTGTCAATACACCAGAGGAAGAGGTGGCGTTCGAAGTCGGCTTTGGCGGCCCGGATCTCCGCCTCCATGGGCAGGAGGAAGTCCTCTACCAACGCCCGCTGCTCCATCGTCTCCGAGAGGTTGTCCTTCCACCCGAGCGCGAGCCTGGATGCCACGACGGCGCAAGGATGCCTGAGCAGGAGAATGATCGGCATTCCAGGGAAGTTCGCGCGTATCCAGCCGAGGAGCAAGTTGGCCCTTATGTCCTTGATCAAACGCCGCCTCGCGACGATGCGCCCGTTGAAGCGGTCGCTCCAGGAGTCCCTGAGCCCCCCCGTGAGCGCGAGGCGGGCCGGCTCTAGGAACTTCTCCCTCTGGTCGTCTGGTCTCAGGTACTGTTTGGTATTGAAGTGCCCGAACGGGCCGACCTCCCTGGGGTTGAAAGGTTCGAAGACGTAGCGATATCCCCTTCTGTGGTTGATGATCTCTGATAGCCACGTGGTCCCGCTCCGCCCGCTCCCTGCCAGAAAGACGGAGCTTCTGTGGTCTCCTTTCCCCAGATCGACATAGACACCTCCTGGCAGCCGTGACAAAGGAGCGCCTATCATCGTAGTGGCCTCCGCCCGAGAGTGTCGCCAGCGAAGGAGGCCAGGAACCCAGCCCACGCCAACTCCCTGGCCACGGGCTCCAGCTGGTGATCATAGTCGCTCACCGAGCTGGGATAGTCAACGCTCATCCGGCCGATGCTATCCTTCGGCTTCAACGGGGATGCGGAGACGCTCAGCCCCACTGTCGGCGGTGGTAACCTCGGCGGCACCCCAGTCCTCCCTCGAGGCGAACTTCACTGCGACGGCGGCGAGGATAAAGAAGAAAAGCGTGGAGGCCGGGAGGTACCAATGCCACTCGAACGCCGAGGAGACGAGGTAGACAATGAGCGCGGAGCATAGCCCGGCCAGAAGTAGCCGGCGTTCTCCCTGCGGATCCGACCGCCAGACGGCTCTCCCTGTGTAGCCGACGAGGACCGCCACAAACCCAAGCAGGGCCAAAAAGGCGAACAAGCCGGTCTCGGTGCCCTGCTCGAGATACACGTTGTGGACCTGTTTGACGCCCTTGAGCCCCGGTCTGTCCTCCAGCCACGTGTACTGGAAAGTCCCAGCCCCCGTACCTGTGAGGGGACGCTCCTTCCACGCAGCCAAGGCGACCCTC
>DASTKM010000125.1:0-13897 GCA_035715885.1 Rubrobacter sp. | reverse complement strand
CGGGTCTCGCGGAACTTGCGCTCGACGTCGTACTCGGCGTCGTAACTGTAGCCGCCGAAGGTCTGCATCGCCGCGTTTGCGGCCTCCCAGGAGGCGTCTGCGGTCAACAGCAAGGCCATGTTCGCCTCGGCTCCGCAGGGCTCGCCCCCATCGAACAGCTCCGCGGCCCTGAACCGCATGAGGTCCGCGGCCTCCACGCTTATGTGCGCCCGGGCTATGGGGAATTGGATGCCCTGATTCTGTCCTATCGGACGACCGAAGACGACGCGCTCTGTAGCGCGGCGGGTAGCCTTATCCACGAACCACCGTCCGTTGCCGATGCACTCGGCGGCTATGAGGATCCGCTCCGCGTTCATGCCGTCCAGGATGTAACGGAAGCCTCTGCCTTCCTCGCCGATCAGGCTGCTCGGCGGGATGCTTAGGTTCTCGAAGAGGAGCTCGTTGGTCTCGTTGTTGATCATCACGCGTCTGGGCTTCACTGTTAGACCGTTGCCCGCAGCTTCGCGCAGGTCGATGAGGAATACGGAGAGCCCATCAGACTTCCTCGTCACCCGATCCAGCGGCGTGGTCCGGGCAAGCAGGATCATGAGGTCGGAGTGCTGGACGCGCGAGATGTAGATCTTGCGCCCGTTGATAACGTAATGATCGCCGTCGCGCATGGCGGTCGTCCTCAAGGAGGTCGTGTCGGTCCCGGCCTCCGGCTCGGTCACGCCGAAGGCCTGCAGCCTCAACTGACCGCTGGCTATCTTCGGCAGGTACTCCCTCTTCTGCTGCTCCGAGCCGTGACGCAGCATAGTGCCCATAACGTACACCTGCGCGTGGGCAGGCTGGGCGTTGCCCCCGGAACGATTGATCTCTTCGAGGATGATCGTAGTCTCGGTGAGGCTCAAGCCCAACCCCCCGTATTCCTCCGGGATGAGCGCGCCGAGGTAGCCACTCTTCGTCATCGCCTCGATAAAGGCTTCCGGGTACTCCCGTCTCGCGTCGAGCTCGCGCCAGTAGCCGTCCGGGAAGTCCGCGCACACCTCGCGGACTCCTCGCCGCAAGTCCTCGTATTGGTCGGGGCTACCCACGTTACGCCTCCGGCAGCAGGTTTCGCACGTCGGGCTCCAGATCCAGGCTCCAGACGCGACCGATGATACGGTCCATCTCCGCGTCCGAGGCCCCGCCCTGGAAGGCGGCGAGGCTCCGGGCTTTCTCCTCCAGCTCCTCGCGGCTCAACGTGTTCCCGGGGTCCCCCTTCGGGACATCTACGCGGGAGATGATGTGTTCGCCACCGGTCGTCTCTATCTCCACGAGCCCGATCCAACGCTGCGGATAGGCCGCGTCTATCTCGGGGTCGAAGATCATCTCGACCCGCTCGCTGAACCTGCGCAGCGCCGGGTCCTCCAGCGCCTCCTCGGTGAAGTCGTCGATCCCGGCGCTCCCCGTGGTGGCGATCATGGCGAGTACGAACCCCATCGAGAACTTGGACTGGTGGATCGTGCGCGGGTCGCGCACGGGTCCGAGTACATCTATCGCAGCGCCGTGCACGCGGGCGCGGACGCCGGCTATCTGATCCGCGCCAAGCCCATGTTCTCCCATTGCCTCCAGCAGTGCGTCGGCGGCGGGGTGCGTGTGCCGGCAGGAGGCGTGGAACTTGAACGAGGTCTCCGGCACTGCCCACTTCTCCCCGAGCCCCTCGACCAGCTTTGGGGGGTCCGCGTCCGAGGACATCCCGACGGCCAGCCCCTGATCTCCCTCCAGGATGCGGGTCGCACCGGTGAACCCGTCGCTGGCGAGGTAGGCGGCGAGAAGACCGTCGGATGCGGCCTTTGCGGTGTGGAGCTGCTTGGAGTCCGCCGCGTCGCGCAGGAACTCCCACAACCCGGCGGCTTGCGTCCCGGCCGAACCGAGCGCATGGAGCATGACCTCTTCGTCGGCGCCCAAAAGGTGGGAGACGGCGGCGGCGGCTGCGAGCGTGCCCGCCGTCCCGGTGGTGTGGAAGACCTTGTAGTGGGAGCGGCCGAGGTAGCTTCCGACCCTCACCCCGGTCTCGTAGCCGGCCACCGAGGCGGAGATCAGGTCTCGTCCCGAGGCCCCGGTCTGCTGGGCTGCGGCGAGGGCGGCAGGGAAGACCACGGTCGCCGGGTGGAAAACAGAGGCGTTGTGGAGGTCGTCCTGCTCGACAACGTGCGACGCGGCGCCGTTCACGAGCGCGGCGAAGAGCGGCGAGGTGCGCCGGCGCGAGACCAGGATCTCGCTCGGCCCTTCGGCGGGTCCCATGGTCTCGGTGAATCGTTCGAGGATGCGGACCGGCCGCGCGTTCTTGCCGGCGAGGGCCGACGCGGCCCAGTCGAGAAACAGTTCTTTGGTGCGCTCGACGACTTCATCTGGCAGGTCCTCAAAGTGTAATCCGGAGAGGAAAGAAGCCAGCTCGCGGGTCGTCGCGGTCCTGGTTACGCTCATCCGTCACCTCCGGGAGTGATCCTGGTGATCTTCGGGGCGTGACCCCGCCTGTAGACCATGATGGTGCGCTTGAATGTGATGACCGTCCTCCCGTCCTGGTTGTACCCGGTCGTCTCGACCGTCACTATCCCCACGTTCGGGCGCGAGCGCGACTCGCGCTTCTCCAGGACTTCCGACTGGGAGTAGATCGTGTCCCCCTCGAAGACAGGCGCCGGCAGCCTCACCTCGTCCCATCCCAGGTTGGCGAACACGTTCTGGGAGATGTCCGTCACGCTCTGCCCCGTGACCAGCGCGAGGGTGAAGGTAGAGTCCACGAGCGGCTTGCCGAACTCCGTCTGTGCGGCGTAGTTGTGGTCGAAGTGAACGGGGGCGGTGTTCTGGGAGAGCAGGGTGAACCAGACGTTGTCTGTGGTAGTTACCGTACGTCCTAAAGGGTGCTCGTAGACGTCGCCTACCTCGAAGTCCTCGAAGTACCGTCCCCTCCAGCCCTCTTTCACCGCCATGCGACTCCCTTTCCTATGCGCCACGCAAGAACTTCAGGGTCCCGCCGGCCAGGAGGACCTCGCGCTCTCGGGGCGACAGCCGGATCTCGAGCTCTATCTTCGTCCCGTCGTCAGTGTTTACCACGAGTGTTTGCTCTCCCGCGGCGATCAGTTCACGCACGCCTTCGATCTTCCAGGTATCGCCCCGGCTCACCCGTTTGTAGTCGTCCTCTTCACGAAACAGCAGCGGAAGGATGCTCTGGGAGATCAGGTTTCGGCGGTGGATTCGCGCGAAGCTCCTGGCGATGACCGCGCGGATTCCCAGGTGCAGCGGAGCCAAAGCAGCGTGTTCGCGGCTGGAGCCCTGCCCGTAGTTGTGCCCGCCCACGATGAAACCTCCCCCCCACTTGAGCGCACGGTCGTGGAACTCTGGGTCCTGCCGGCGGAACATGTACTTCGCGCACTCGGGTATGTTCGACCAGAGGCTCATTCCGAGCGCTCCGTCGGGAGCCATGTCTCCGGTCGAGACGTCGTCTTCAGTGACTATGACGATGCGTCCCTCCAGCTCTTCTGGAAGCGGTCGGCCCTCGGGCGGGGGCACGATGTTGGGTCCGCGGACGATCTCGACGTTTCGCGCCTCCTCGGGTGGCGGCGGGTCCAGGATCTGGCGGTCGTCCATGTTCGGGTCGGACGGCGCGGGGGCAATGGTCGGCGGCTCCCCCAGCTCGCGCGGGTCGGAGATCTCGCCCTTGAGCGCAGTCGCGGCGGCCGTCGCCGGGGAGCAAAGATAGACTTCATCTCCGCTCGTCCCGCTGCGGCCCGGGAAGTTGCGGTTGAAGGTCCTCACCGAGGGCACACCGGCGGAGGGGGCCTGTCCGACACCGATGCAGGGACCGCAGACGGGCTCGAGCATGCGCGCGCCAGCGGCGACGAGGTCTTGGTAGACGCCGCTCTTCGAAATGGTGTCCAGGATCTGGCGCGACCCCGGCGTGACCGTCATCTCTATGCGGGGGTGCACGATGTTCTCCCGCAGGACGGCCGCGGCGGTGGCGAGGTCTTCGTAGGAGGAGTTCACCGAGGAGCCGACGCACACCTGGACCGTCTCCGCGCCGGCGACCTCGCGCACCGGCACCACGTTGCCCGGAGAGGACGGTTCCGCGATCAGCGGTTCGAGCTGCGGGAGCTCGATCACTTCGTTTTCGTCGTAAGAGGCATCGGGGTCTGCGGCGAGCGGGACGTAGTCCTCCTCGCGCCTCTGGGCGGCGAGCCACTCGCTCGTCTGCGCGTCGCTCGGGAAGACGGCGGCGGTGGCTCCAAGCTCCGTGATCATGTTGCAGATCGTGCCCCGATCCGTCACCGAAAGAGTAGAACCACCCTCCCCCGTGAACTCGAAGACCCGTCCCACGCCCCCGCGTACCCCGTAGCGTCTCAAGAGCTCGAGGATTATGTCCTTCGACTGCACCCAGCTGGGCAGCTCTCCGCGCAGCTCGACGCCCACGACCTTCGGGCACTCCAGAGAGAAGCCGTACCCCGCCATGGCGACGGCCACGTCGAGACCCCCGGCCCCGACGGCGAACATCCCGACCGCACCGGCCATGGTGGAGTGCGAGTCGGCGCCGACCAGTAGCTCGCCGGGTCTGGCGAAACGCTCGAGGTGGACGTAGTGGGAGATCCCGTTGCCGGGGCGGGAGTATTGGATGCCGTAGTGGGACGAGAAAGACTGCAGGAAGCGATGCTCGTCCATGTTCTTGTCGTCGATCTGCAAGACATTGTGATCGACGTACATCACCGCGAGGGGGACGGCGACGCTATCTGCTCCAAGCGCCTCGAACTGGAGGGCGGTCATGGAGCCAGTGGCGTCCTCGATCAGGATCTGGTCCACGGTAAGATCCATCTCCTCCCCGGGGACGAGGTCGCCTTCTAGCAGATGGTCGCCCAGCAGCTTCCGGGTAAGGTTGCGCGGCTCGCTCATGTTCGCCTCCTGTCCGTATGCAACGAGGTACAGACGGTATCGTTAGAATGATCGGCAGGAGAGTGGGCGACCCGCCACGTACGAGCGAGCACATCTTGCGCATGGATCCTACCCTCGACCTCGAGAGGAGACGCCTCCTCATATCCGCGGCGCTGACCGCGCAGGCCCGGCGGCACCTGGGAAGCAGCCTCGCTGCCAACGTTAGCGTCGGGGAACTCCTGGATCTGGCCTGCGGGGTGAGCGAGGGAGCGGGCACGATCGAGCGCGCGTACCGCCTCCGCTTCGATCCGCCCTACCCCGGCGTCACGGCCGGACCCCAGAGCGTCGGGGGGACCTCCAGGCTCATGCTCGCGTGCAGCGTCCGCGATCGGGTCGGAACTCCTATTGGTGTGGTCTTTACCACGCTCATCGCCGGCCGCCCTCCCCAGGTGTCGGTGGCGCCTGCTGGAACGAGCATTCCCGAAGGTTGGCGGTCGCCGGGCGACTTTCACTGAGACCCCACGCCACTCGACCGGCGTGGCTGATGGTCGCACGACCATTTTGCGAGATCCTTCAAGCGACTAGGGGAACGGTACTCTCTGCTCGGCGGCGTGGAGGGGTAAGGGTCGCGCTCCGAGCAACCCGCGGAAAGCGAGCAGGGAGTCCAACAACTCTTCGGGATGGATGTACCTGGTGATGAAGATTATCCGGGACCGGCGGTCCTCGTCGGGCCACTCGCCGAGGTGCTCCGGCGGATGGATTATGTGCTGCACGCCGTTGATGACGACGGGCCCTGCCTCGCCGACGTCAAGAAGTCCTTTGACACGCAACACGTCCTCACCCCGGGCATTCAGCAGCATGCTGAACCAGATCCCGAACGCTGTCCAGTCGATGGCCCCGTCGAACGTCACCGAGACGGAGTGCGTGTCGCCCACGTCGTGAGGATCGCCGGACTCCGCAGTAAAGGCCGCTGGCGCCGCGTGCGTTCCCGCGCCATCCGGGCGAAAGAGCTCGTGGACGTCCACCTCGCCGAAAGCCGCCTCGCAGGTCCAGGCTGACGGGTTGATCTTGCCCAGCTGGGACAGCAGGCCCGGTACGATGCCCGGCTCCGCTATGTCCGTCTTGGTCACGACGACCTTATCTGCCGCCGCGACCTGCTTGACCGACTCCGGGTTGCGGTCGAGGTGCAGGGCGCCGTTGACCGCGTCCACGGTGGTGAGTACCAGGTCTACAGAGAAGTGGTGCTGCAGGACGGGGTCGGCATAGATGGTGTGGAGGATAGGGGCCGGGTCCGCCAGGCCGGTCGTCTCGATGACGACGCGATCCAGCCGCGGTATCTCGCCCCTCTGGTCCATGTCGAGGAGCTCCATGAGCGCTCCGACGAGGTCCTCCCGGGTGGTGCAGCAGACACAACCGCTCCCGAGCAAGACCGTGCGCTCATCCACCCGGCGCAGGAGGTGGTGGTCGAGCCCCACCTCGCCGAACTCGTTGACGAGGACGGCCGTGTTGGCCATCGACGGCGCCGAGAGCACCCTCGCGAGAAGGGTCGTCTTGCCGCTGCCGAGGAAACCGGTAACGACCGTCACCGGACGCGTGGTCTTGCCCTCCATGGGCCTACGCGCTGTCCGCTGCGGCTAACGCCGACTCTCCGCCCAGCATCTCCCGCAGGACCGGGTCCAGGGGATCTAGGGTCCGGCCCGCGAGCTTCGCCGCGGCGGGCCAGAGGGAGCCGAGGTCCTGGATGATCTCCGAACGCCCTTTGCGGTCGCGGAGCACGTACTTGCTCCCGCTCCAGTCATCGACGCGGAGGCCATAGTAGCGCAGCACCTCGTTGGTGAGGACGACCCGGTGAGCGCGGTCACGGCGCCGGTCGCCCTGGAACGCGACCGGGTCGAAGCCGGGCACGGCAGCCCGCGCCCGGTCCTCGACGTGCCGGTCGGTCCAGTGGACCCGAGCGACGAAATCCTGTCCGCAAAGCACGCACATACAAGAAGTCTCCTAGGAGGTGGCCCCTTCCGCGGCCGGGGTCTCGACGCCGTACATGTTGATGCCAGGGTCGTGGTTCGGCTGGGACCTCGGGTAGCGCTCGACGAAGTCGTCGGCGATCTCCTCCATCGTCGTCCAGCGGATGCCGTCGTGGCCGTTGATGTAGTCGATCAACCTTTCGAGCATCAGCAGACACTGCGGCCGGCCGCACACATCCGGGTGGATGGTCAGGCAGTACGTAGCGTAGTCCATCTCCCGGTAGACCCAGTCGAACTCGTCGCGCCACAGCTCCTCGATGTCGTGCGGGTTGACGAAGCCGTGGCTGTTCGGAGAGCCCTTGATGAACATCATCGGCGGCAGGTCGTCGAGGTACCAGTTGCCCCCGATCTTGACGAGGTCTATCTCCTCGCCGCGCACGAGCGGCTTCATCCACTCCTCGGCCGCCTTGGAGTAGTCGATCTTGGTCCACGAGTCGCCCACCCGCGCGTAGTACGGGGTGAAGTCGCGGTGCTGGAGACTGTGGTCGTACTTGTAGTCGTACTCGAGAAGAAGCTCGTTGGTCGTGGCGGAGACCTCCCACCACGGCGCCACGTTGCCGACCGGCTTCCTGCCTGCCACATTCTCGATCAGCTCCAGGCACTTCTCCAGTACGTCCCTCTCCTGCTGCGGCGTCATCGCCACCGGGTTCTCGTGGGAGTAGCCGTGGCTCCCGACCTCGTGCCCAGCGTCAACGACCATCTTTACCTGATCCGGGAACGTCTCGATGGAGTGCCCCGGGATGAACCAGGTCGTCCTCAGGTCGTACTTCTCGAAGAGCTTGAGCAACCGCGGCGTACCTACCTCGCCAGAGAACATGCCTCTCGAGATGTCGTCGGGTGAGTCTTCACCGCCGTAGGACCCGAGCCAGCCTGCAACGGCGTCGATGTCGATGCCGATGGAGCAAAAGATTTCCTTCTCGGCCATACACCCCACCTTTCCCTTTCATCTTCCCCTTTTGTCTGACCAAAGTCATTCTACAAGAGACCGACGTTCACGCTCAACCCGAGATACCGTCTCTCGCGTACCCGCCCGGCGTTTGATCGGCGCTTCCAGCCCCGTTAATATATTTGTCAGACTAATGGGGTAAAGTGGAGACGAGAGGAGGAGCCTTGGCGCTTCCGCGGGTGGCGGTTTTGTCTCTGGGGGGAACCATCTCTTCAACCGATTCCGGGGGGAAAGGCGTAGAGCCAACGCTGACCGGGGAGGCGCTGGTCTCGGACGTGCCCGAGATAGCGGAGGTTGCCGAGGTCTCGGCGATCTCGTTCCGTCAGGCTGCGTCCGGGGAGTTGACGGTGGATGATCTCGTCGAGCTCGCGTCGGAGATCGAGGACCGCATCGACGAGGGGGTGAGCGGGGCGGTCGTCACGCAGGGCACCGACACCATAGAGGAGACAGCTTTCGTGTTGGACCTTCTGGTGGATCGCGACGCTCCCGTGGTGGTCACGGGGGCGATGCGCAACCCCACGCTCCCCGGCGCCGACGGGCCGGCCAACCTGCTGGCTTCAATTCAGGTCGCGGCGAGCGAGACGGCTCGGGAGCTTGGCACAGTAGTCGTCCTAAACGACGAGATCCACGCGGCGCGGTTCGTGCGCAAGACGCACACCTCGAACCCGGCGACCTTCCGCTCCGATCCGGTCGGGCCGGTAGGCTGGATCTCCGAGGACGTTCCCAGGGTGGTTGTACGCCCGGTCGGACGGCACAAGATAACGCTGCCCGGAGACGCACAGGACCGTCCCGTGGCGCTGCACACCTTCACTCTGGGCGACGATGGGAGGCTGCTTCCCGAGATAGAACGGCACGGATACGCCGGGCTCGTGGTAGAGGCCCTTGGCGGCGGGCACGTTCCCTCCATCACGGTGGATGCTCTCGAAGATCTCGCCGTGAAGATGCCGGTAATCCTGGCCTCGCGAACCGGGGGCGGCGAGGTCCTCCACTCTACCTACGGGTTCATCGGCTCCGAGATGGACCTGCTAGAGCGCGGACTCATCTACGCCGGTCCACTGGACGGTTTGAAGGCCCGACTCTACCTCGCCCTGCTCCTCAGAGCCGGGGCGACTAGGGAGGAGATCCGGAATTCTTTCGATTCCTGGCTCGACGTTCCGGTGTCATCGTAGGCAGATGAGATAGGGAGAAGTTTATGGCGACCCAACCGATGACCATAGATCGCAAGAAGAGCGCGGAGCGGATAGAGCGCGACATAGAGACCCTCGCGGGCCCCGATTACACGCGCTCCTCCGAGTCCATCATGCGCTACGCTTACACGCCCGAGTACCGCAAGACTTTGGACTACTTTATTGGGGAGCTGGAAACTCTGGGTTTCGAGCACTACGAGGATCCCGTAGGGACGCTCGTCGCCCGGAACCGCTCGGCGGGCGAGAAGGTGTTCGGCGTCGGCTCGCACTGCGACTCGAACCGAAACGGCGGCAAGTACGACGGCACAATGGGCGTCGTAACCGCGCTCGAGGTCTGCCGCCTCAACGAGGAGCTTGGGCTCGATCTTCCGCTTCAACTCATCTCTTTTCTCGAAGAAGAAGGCTCGGGCTTCGGCCAGATGCTGCTGGGGAGCCGCATCATCGCGCAGAGGGTGACGGAGGAGGAGCTGCGCGAGAAGTTTTGCGCCGTAGACGACGGGCGGAGCTTCTGGGAGCACGCCGAAGAGGCCGGCTACGAACCGGAGCGTTGGCAAGACTCGATCCGCATGCTCGACGACCTCATCGGTTGGATCGAGCTTCACATCGAGCAGGCGCGCGTGCTCCAGGACACGCAGAATCGGATAGGCGTGGTCAACGCCATAGCAGGCTACGTTCACGCCGACATCACCGTCCACGGGCGCGGCGATCACGCCGGGGCGACACCCATGGACTTCCGCCAGGACGCCGGCATCGTTATGGCAGAGTGCATGCTCGAGCTGGAGCGCCTAGCGAAGGAGGCCGGGAAAGGGACGGTCGGGACGGTCGGGGAGATCGAGCTTCGCCCGAACCTCATAAACGCCGTTCCGGGCCGGGCCCGCTTCTCGCTCGACATCCGGGGCGTGGACGAAGACGGCTTCCGCGGCGTCGCGCGCGACATTGCCGCCTTCGCGAAAGAAGCCGCCGAGAAGCGCGGCATGAGCGCCGGGTACGCGCAGCGCCAGACCCTGTCGGCGACGCCGCTGGACGGGCGCGTGGTGGCTGCGCTGGAGGAGGCGGCGGAGGCGAGCGGCGAGCCGTATATGGCGATGCACTCGGGCGCGGCTCACGACACGATGAGCATCGCGGACCGCATCCCGAGCGCCATGGTCTTCGTCCCGTGCAAGGACGGCATTAGCCACTCGCCAGAGGAGGACGCGGAGCCGGCGGACGCGGCCCTCGGGGCCGAGATCATGCTCAACGCCATAAGGACGTTTACCGCGGACGGTCAATGAAGCATATCTTCGTCAGGGAGAGAACTCGGGGTTGTTTGTAGAAAGGAGTGTAAGGAGCGTATGTCTGTACTGATCAAGGGCGGCCGTATCGTTACCGTCGCCGACGACTACGTGGGGGACATATTCATCGAGGACGAGAGGGTCTCCCTCATTGGGGAGTCGCTCGACATGCAGGCCGACAAGGTGATCGACGCGAGCGGCAAGTACGTCATCCCGGGTGCGATCGACCCGCACACCCACATGGAGATGCCGTTCGGCGGGACGATCTCCTGCGACGACTTCACCTCGGGGACGATCTCTGCGGCCTTCGGCGGCACGACGAGCCACGTCGACTTCTGTTTGCAGGAGCCGGGGCAGAGCCTCCCGGACGCGCTCGCGACGTGGCACGAGAAGATCGAACGCGCCAAGCCGGTGATCGACGTCGGCTTCCACCTCGCGGTCACCGACCTCGAAGAGGGCGGGACGCTCGAAGACCTCAGGAAGGCGCCGGACGAGGGGGTGACGAGCTACAAGCTCTTCATGGCCTACAAGGGTGCGATCATGGTCGACGACGAGACGCTTTTCAAGACGATGCAGGTCGCGTCGGAGACGGGAGCCCTCGTGATGGTGCACGCCGAGAACGGCGACGCCATAGACGTCCTCGTCAAGCAGGCACTCGCGGAGGGGAAGACCGAGCCGAAGTGGCACGCCGCGACGCGTCCTCCCATTACGGAGGGCGAAGCCACGAACCGGGCTATACAACTCGCGCGGATCGCCGGCTCCCCGCTCTACGTCGTCCACGTCTCCTGCAAGGAGGCGATCGACCCGATCGCGCAGGCGCGCACGAACGACTGGCACGCCTGGGGCGAGACTTGCACTCAGTACCTCTTCATTGACGAGACGGCACTAGATCAGCCGGACTTCGAAGGAGCCAAGTACGTCTACACGCCGCCGCCGCGGCCCAAGGAGAACCAGGAGCACCTCTGGCACGCGCTCGCCACCGACGTCCTCTCGGTCGTCTCCACCGACCATTGCCCGTTCAACTGGGACGGCCAGAAGACGCTCGGCAGGGACGACTTCTCCAAGATCCCCAACGGCGGACCGGGGATCGAGAACCGCCTGCACATGCTCCACCACTTCGGCGTGCGGCAAGGCCGCCTCTCGATGAACCGCTTCGTCGAGCTCGTCTCTACCAACCCGGCGAAGTTCTTCGGTATGTACCCCCGCAAAGGCACCATCGCGGTTGGGAGCGACGCCGACATCGTCGTCTTCGACCCCGAGAAGCGGGTGAAGATCTCCGCCGAGACGCACCACTCGAATATAGACTACAACCTCTTCGAGGGGACGGAGGTGAGCGGCGCCCCCGAGGTGGTGCTCGTTCGGGGACAGGTCATAGTGGAAGGCGACAGGCTAGTCGGGAAGCCCGGCGCCGGCAAGTTCGTGAGGCGCGCCCGTTTCGGTGAAGAGCTTCCCGGCGGTCCCGGAAGGACGGGGTGATCACATGAGCAGCGAACAGACGCGCGAGGTCTACCAGCGCGCCCGGCTCGGGCAGAGCGTGACGCTCGGCGCGCGCCCGGCTGTGCTCGTGGTCGACTTCAGCCGTGGCTTCACCGATCCCGAGTGCGCCATGGGAGCGGACCTCACAAAAGAGGTCGAAGCGACGAGGGGCCTCCTCGACGTGGCGCGCGAGGCTGAACTTCCGGTCATCTTCACCACCATCGGCTTCGAGGAGAACCTCAAAGACGGCTCCCTCTGGCTCGAGAAGGCTCCCGGCCTTGCCGAACTCCAGGTCGGGGGCAAATGGGTCGAGATAGACCCGCGTCTCGGTCGCAGGGAAGAAGAGACGGTAATCCTCAAGAAGGGCGCCTCGGCCTTCTTCGGCACGAACCTACCCTCGATCCTCGTCTCTCAGCACGTTGACACGGTCATCATGTGCGGCGCGACGACGAGCGGCTGCATCCGGGCGACGGCGATAGACCTCCTCCAATACGGCTATCCGACGCTTGTCCCGCGCGAGTGCGTCGGCGACCGGGCGCAGGAGCCGCACGAGGCCAACCTGTTCGACATCCAGGCCAAGTACGCCGATGTCGTCTCCGCCGAAGAAGCCTCGGCCTACATCGAGACCGTGGCCCGGAAGTCCGGCGCGTCGGCGTAGTGACATGGCCGAAAGTACGCCGTTTCGGGAGATACTCGAAGAACTTCTCAGATCAACGGGCGCGAGCCGGACGACCCTGCGTCTGGACCTGCTGGATCAGGACGCCGGGCTTGATGAGGTCGTGGCAGAGGCCCTGGCGCCCGGCGTCCACTCGATCAAAGGCGATACCTCGATACGCAACCTGCGTGACTCCTCGCCGATCAGGTTCCTGGAAGAACAGAGAACACCGCTCGTGCAGGAGGATTGCTCGACGGCGGATCCTGCCCCGCCACCGGAGCTTATAGAGCTCTACGGCGTGAGGGCGCAGATGGTCGCGCCCCTCGTGCGCGACGATGGCCTGATAGGTGTGATCTCGGTCCACTACGTTCCGGGTCCCCGCGCCTGGAGCGCCCAAGACCTCGCCGCTCTTCAGGAAGCAACCGAGCGTGTACTACGAGAGCTCGATATCTGAAGCGGTCCGCCCCCGGGTTCACCGGAAGCTGCGTCTAACATGGAAAGGAAGAAGCCTGTGGAGAGTTGGAGGAACCGCAAGACCCTGATCCTGAGCCGCACCGACATGATGGGCCTGCTCACCCCGGACGAGTACAATGCCTGCGTCGAGCACGCCTACCGTATGCACGGCGAGGGCCGCTACTACATGGAACCGAAGGGCCACATCGTGCTCGACAAGTACCCGGGCGAGTGGGAGGTGATGCCCTCCTACATCGAGGAACCCGAGGCGGCGGCCTGCAAGTGGGTCTCTATCCGCGAGGAGAACCGCGCCAGGTTCGACCTCCCTACCGTCTTCTCCATTCTCATCTACACCCACCCCGAGACCGGGTTCCCGCTGGCGATCTGCGACGGGAGCTACCACACTGTGATGCGCACCGGTGCCGCCGCGGCTGTCTCCACGAAGCACCTGGCGCGCCAGGACAGCAAAGTTCTCGCCATCGTCGGCGCTGGGAACATGGCCGAAGGGACCCTCGCAACCTGCAACGAGGTCTTCCGGTGGGAAGACGTGCACGTCTGGAGCCGCTCGCAAACGACCCTCGACGACTTCGTGCAGAGTCAGCAGCCAAAGTACGACCACTTCGAGATCTGGGCGTCTACCAATCTGGAGGAGATTGTGCGCGGCGCGGACGTCGTCGTAACCGTCACTCCGGCCAGGGGACCGATCGTCGAGAACGGTTGGATCTCCGAGGGCACCCACATCGCCGCTGTGGGAGCGGACAAGGAAGGCGATCAGGAGCTGGATCCCACGATCCTCGAACGAGCCCGCATCTTCGTCGACGACATCCGCCAGTGCCGGACCGACGGGGAGATCAACGTTCCCTTCCGGGAAGGTGTGATCTCTGAGGACGACATCGCGGGCGAGATCGGGCAGGTCGTCGCCGGCAAGCTCGAAGGACGCACCTCCGACAGCGACATCACCGTCTTCGACTCGACAGGGTTCGCCCTCCAGGACTCGGCGACGG
>DASTKM010000124.1:0-5845 GCA_035715885.1 Rubrobacter sp. | reverse complement strand
TCCAGCTTCCTCGCGATGCGCCGCAGGGAGGCCGAGTCGCAGGTGGAGAAGGTCGGACAGGAGCTGCGGGCGCTCGCGGCCGAGGGTATCGAGACGCCCGCTGGCTCCGCTGGAGGTGAGAACCTATGAGTCGTAAAGCTTTCGCGGCGTCAGACGCCGAATGGGCCTACCACGGCGGGGAGCTGGTGAAAGTCGGCGACATTCGCCTCTCACCGGCGACGCACGCCCTGAACTACGGCACCGGTGTCTTCGAGGGCATAAGGGCATACTGGAGCGAGCAGCGCGGGACGTTGCAGGTCCTGAAGATGCGCGAGCACTACCAGCGCTTCGAGAGGTCCTGTCGACTGCTACGTATAGAGTTGCCCAATACGGTCGAGGAGCTCTGCGAAGTCACGCTGGAGATCCTCAGTCGCAATGCCCCGCGCGAGGATACTTACGTCCGTCCCCTGGCTTACAAGGCTGCCGAGTCCGTCGGGGTGAACCTGAAGGGTGAGACCGAACTATCTATCTTCACGGTCCCCATGGGCAACTACGTCGAGCTTACGGGTCTGAAGGTCTGTGTCTCTTCCTGGCGGCGCACGCCTGACAACGCCATCCCGGCCCGCGCCAAGTGCACGGGCTCCTACGTCAACACCGCGCTCGCCGTCGATGAGGCGCACATGGCAGGCTACGACGACGCCATCTTCCTCACCCAGGACGGCCAGGTCTCCGAGGCCAGCGCGGCGAACATCTTCCTTCTCAGGAAGGGCCAACTCATCACCCCGCCCGTCACGGCGGACATCCTGGAGGGCATTACGCGCGACGCCGTCATGGAGTTGGCCGGCAAGGAGTTAGGGATCCCCGTCATAGAGCGCGAGGTAGGCCGTACGGAACTCTACGCCGCAGACGAGGTCTTCCTCTCAGGGACGGGGTTCCAGATAGCACCCGTCGTCGAGGTGGACGACCGTCCCGTCGGGACTGGCAGTATAGGACCCGTCGCCGAGCGCCTGCAGGAGCTGTACTTCAAGGCCGCCCGCGGCGAGTGGGAAGAGTACGCTGACTGGACCGTCGCCATCGAGGTTGCGGAGCGGGCGGCGGGATGAGATACTGCCACCCTTCATGAAGGAGAACTTCTAGACATCTTGCGTGTTTCTCGCCGCATCCTACGACTAACCAGGGTGGCCGCCGGGCGAATTACCAGCCCCGGTATCTAGCCGGCTGTCCGCGGCCACCAGTCTCAAGTCGCATTTCTCAAGCAGGTTTTCCAAACGTAGGAGGATGAGACTCATGCGTCGAGTAGAGGTCTTCGACACCACCCTTCGCGACGGCGAGCAGTCGCCTGGCATCTCCCTGTCCGTAGAGGAGAAGGTAGAGATAGCCCGCCAGCTCGCCCGCCTGAAGGTGGACGTAATAGAGGCCGGGTTCCCCATCACTTCCGAAGGGGACTTCGAGTCGGTGAGCCGCATCGCCTCGGAGGTCAAGGGGCCGAGGATCACAGGCCTCGCCCGCATCCACGAGCAGGACATCGTGCGTGCCTGGGAGGCTGTGCAGTGGGCACAGAGGCCACGCATCCACACTTTCGTAGGCACCAGCGACCTGCATATAGAGCACCAGATGCGCTCCAACCGGGAAGACATCCTGCGGAGGGCCGGCGAGGCGGTGGCCTTCGCCAAGAACTTCTGCGAGAACGTCGAGTTCTCCCCGATGGACGCGACGCGCACGGACATAGGCTACCTCTCTGAGATCGTCGCCGCGGCCGTCGAGTCAGGGGCCGACGTGGTCAACATCGCCGACACGGTAGGCTACACGACGCCGGTCGAGTTCGCGGATTTCCTGAAGGAGCTTCGGGAGCGGGTGCCAGCACTCGAGGAGCGCATCCTCTCGGTTCACTGCCACGACGACCTCGGGATGGCCGTCGCCAACTCGCTGGCAGGGGTCGAGGTCGGGGCCGGCCAGGTCGAGGTAGCCGTCAACGGCATCGGTGAGCGGGCAGGGAATGCCTCGCTGGAGGAGGTCGTGATGGCGCTCGCCACGCGCTCTGACTACTACGGCGCAAGGGTCGGTGTCGAGACCCGCCAGCTCGCCAACACGAGCCGCATGGTCTCCAACATCACGGGCTACGAGGTCCCCCCGAACAAGGCCATCGTGGGGCGCAACGCCTTTCTGCACGAGTCGGGCATCCACCAGGATGGCGTGCTCAAGAACAGGCGCACCTTCGAGATCATGACCAAGGAAGACATCGGCCTGGAAGGAACGAACATCTTCCTCGGCAAGCACTCGGGCCGCCACGCCCTCAAGGACGCCCTGGAAGAGCTCGGCTACTACGTGGAGGGCGATGTGCTCAAGCGGGCCTTCACGCGTTTCAAGGAGATAGCGGACCACAAGAAGACCGTGACAGCCGCGGACCTGGAGGCTATCGCCGCGGACGAGGTCGGCTCCTTCGAAGGCAAGTTCGTCCTCGAGTCTTTCAGGGTCGTCGCCGCCACGGGGCGCCAGAGCAGGGCCGCCGTCACCATCTCCCACGCCGAACAGGGCACGTTCGAGGCCGAAGCAGAAGGTGAGGGGCCCGTCGACGCGGTCTTCCGCGCAATCGACGCCGCAACGAACATAAAGGGCAGGCTGACGGATTTCCGTATCGACGCCGTGACGGGGGGAAAGGACGCCCTCGGCGAGGTCAGGGTCTCTGTGGAGTTCGAGGGGGGAGATTACGCCGGACGCGGCCTCTCCCAGGACGTCGTCGAGGCGGCGGCGCGCGCCTACGTGCGGGCCGTCAACGTCTACACGGCCGGTATGGTCGGAGCCAAGTGGGACGCGCAGGTAGCGCCGTAGCTTCCCCGCGCAGACGGGAAGCCGCTCCGCCGGGTTACGAACGCCTGGACGGGAAGGTGCCCCTCCTCTACGCTCCACGGCTGGCCGGGAAGGCAAGTGAGGTGCGAGGCTACCTCGCGCAGGGCTACAGTACGCTCGGGCGGATACTGTCCGCAGAGCCTCCAGTGATCGTCGCCTACCTCGTGGCCGACGAGGACTGGAACGATGCGCCGCGCGACAACGCGCGGCCATATCCGACGGGACTCCCCTACTTCACCCGCTCGGTCGAGCCTCCCGCCCTTGTGCTGCCGGAAGAGCTATCCACAGTGTTCAGGCCGCGCACCGCGGCCACGCTGCCCCTGACCGTCTGGCACGAGCTGGCCCACGCCTTCCTGCTCGGACGGGAGGTCGTAAGGACCCCTGCTTGGCTCGGGGAGTTCGTGCCGCAGGCCGCCTCGGCGGCGGTAGCCCGCAGGGCCGGTCTGTCCCTGCGGGAGCATCTGTCGCAGATAGAAAGGGAGCCAGGGTTGACCGTGCGGAGCTTTCGCGGACCGGCGGGAGCGGGGGAGCAGATGTCTTTCCAGAACCTGCTGCTCCTGCTCGGCGCGGCGGCGCTCGATGAGTTCGGAGAAGGTTTCCTACGACGCATCTTCCACGCGCTCTGGGAAGAAGACGAGATAGTCGACGAGGGGCGGGCCGAGGAGATGCTCGCAGACGCCCTGGGTCCTGACGGCCGGCAATGGGTAGTGTCGAGGCCAGAGTTCCAGGAGGAGCCGTTATGAGAAAGTCTTTCGACGTACTACTTCTCCCTGGCGACGGCATCGGACCCGAGGTAGTCGGCGCCGCGCGCCAGGTCGTCGACGCAGCGGCTGAGCACTTCGGCATCGAGGTGCGCTACGAGGAACGCAGGATCGGCGGTACGGCCATCCGCGAGGAAGGCGAACCCGTCTCCACGGAGACGCTGGAGGCCGCCGGCGCCTCTGACTCGGTCCTGCTCGGAGCCGTGGGGCACCCCGACTACGAGGACGCTCCCTTACGCCCGGAGGCTGGGCTGCTGAAGCTAAGGAAGAGCCTCGGGGCCTTCGCCAACCTTAGGCCCGTGGCCGCCATACCTGCGCTCATCGGCTCCTCGCCCCTCAAGCGTGAGGTCGTCGACGGCGTCGACGTGCTCATCGTCAGGGAGCTGACAGGCGGGGCTTACTTCGGGGAGAAGGAGGAGGGAGAGGAGAGGGCCAGCGACCTCAGCGTGTACACGCGGGAGGAGATAGAGCGGGTCGCGCGGGTGGCCTTCGATGCGGCCAAACGCCGCAAGCGGCGGGTGACGAGCGTGGACAAGGCGAACGTCATGGCGACGAGCCGGCTGTGGCGCAGGGTCGTCACGGAGGTGGCCGAGGATTATCCTGATGTGGAGCTCGACCACGTCCTCGTCGACGCGGCGGCGATGTTCCTCGTTCAGGCACCGAAGAGGTTCGACGTCGTGCTGACCGAGAACCTCTTCGGGGACATCCTCTCTGATGAGGCTGCGATGCTCCCAGGCTCGATGGGGATGCTTCCAAGCGCGTCTTTAGGCAAGCCAGGCTCCCCCGGTATCTTCGAGCCCGTCCACGGCTCGGCCCCCGATATCGCAGGAGAGGGGAAGGCCAACCCCTACGCGACCATCCTCTCCGCGGCGATGATGTTCCGCCATACCCTGGGCCGGCCCGACGTGGCCGAGGCCATCGAGCAGGGCGTCTCCGTCGCACTGGAGGCCCATTTCTCGACCCCGGATCTCGGCGGAAACAAGACGACAGAAGAGGTGACGAAGGCCGTGAGCAAGTGGGTCGCAGCGGGAGAAGGTGTGGCATGAGCATAAAGCTGTTCGATACGACGCTACGCGACGGTACCCAGCGAGAGGGCGTTAGCCTGACCGCCGAGGACAAAGCCCGCATAGCCCGCGAGCTCGACTCACTGGGGATCCACTACATCGAAGCAGGCTTCCCCGCCTCAAACCCCAAGGACCTGGAGTTCTTCGAGGGCTTCGATGACTCTTCGCTCTCCCACGCAAAGCTCGTCGCCTTCACGCGGGCCAGGCGCCCGAAAGGGCGGGCCGAGGACGACCCTGCAGTAACTCTGCTACCCTCCCTCTCCGCTCCCGTAGCCTGCATCGTCGCCAAGAGCTGGAAGCTGCACGTGGAGAAGGTACTGCGGACCACGCCAGAGGAGAACCTCGAGTCCGTGCGCGACACCGTCGCCTACCTGGCCGGCGCCGGTAAAGAGGTCATTTTCGACGCCGAGCACTACTTCGACGGCTTTCGGGACGACCCAGAGTACTCGCTCGCGGTACTCCGCGCCGCAGCCGAGGCGGGGACGACGACGCTGGTCCTCTGTGACACGAACGGCGGGACATTGCCGACCGAGCTCAAAGCGGTCGTGGCGCGCACGGTGCGGGAGTTCCCTGACGTGGAGGTAGGCATCCACACCCACAACGACTCGGGGTGTGGGGTGGCGAATGCTCTGGTGGCGGTAGAGTCCGGGGCGACGCACCTACAGGGGACCATCAACGGTATCGGGGAGCGGTGCGGCAACTGCGACCTCGTCACGACCATCGCCAACATGCAGCTCAAGATGGGGCTGAAAGTCATGGATGATGAGAGGTTGCGGCGGCTCACCGAGGTCTCCAACTACGTCTCGGAGCTCATGAACCTGACCCCTGACACCCATCGTCCCTACGTGGGGCGCAGCGCCTTCGCCCACAAGGGCGGGCTGCACGTCGACGGTATCTCCAAGGACCCTGCGACCTACGAGCACGTCGCGCCCGAGGCCGTAGGGAACGTAAGGCGCACGCCGGTTGGGGAGCTCTCGGGGAAGAACTCCATCAGGACCAAGGCAAGGGAGCTGGGGCTCGAGGCCAAAGATGCGACCCGGATCCTCGGCGCCATAAAGCAGCGCGAGTACGAGGGCTACCACTACGAGGCCGCTGACGCCTCGCTCGCCCTGCTGATAGGGCGGACCATCGGGGAGGACAGGCCGCTCTTCGAGCTGGAGACGTTCAGGATCATCTCCGAGAAGCGGGCCGGCG
>DASTKM010000123.1:0-11141 GCA_035715885.1 Rubrobacter sp. | reverse complement strand
AACGTGAACGCCCACTGCCTCAACCTCTGCTATGAAGATTCTGCACTACGGGACTCGCTGAACGGTGCTGACGTCGTCTTCTGTGACGGGGCTGGGGTCATGCTGGCGGCGAGGATGCTTGGCGGGCGCATCCCGGCACGCATCACCTACGCAGCCTGGATCTGGCGCCTGGCCGGCTTCGCCGCGTCCGAGGGCTTCTCACTCTACTTCCTCGGCGCCCGACCCGGCGTGGCTCAGGAGGCCGCGAGGAGGTTGAAGGCACGTTATCCCGGCTTGAGGATCGTTGGCGTCCGTCATGGCTTCTTCGACCACTCGGCCGGGAGTGCCGAGAACGAGGTTGTCCTCGAGGAGATCAACGCCGCCGCCCCTGACATCCTGCTTGTCGGCCTCGGGATGCCGCTCCAGGAGATCTGGCTGACACAGAACAGGCACCGGCTCGACGCCCGCGTCGCCCTCACCGGCGGCGCCGTCTTCGACTACGTCTCAGGGAGGTCGTCTCGCGGGCCGCGCATCCTGACCGAGAGGGGCTTCGAGTGGCTGGCGCGGCTCCTCCACGAGCCCCGCCGCCTGTGGCGACGCTACCTCCTCGGTAACCCCCTGTTCCTATTGCGGGTCCTCAGACAGCTACTCTGGAGGACAACTGGAAGAGGCCTCGTAAAGAGCCCTCCGCAGGATCGCCGTTAGTGATCCTGAGCCGGCTTGTGTGTCAGGCGGTCGTAAACGGTCTCGGCCCTGGAGATCAAGTCCCTGCGTTTCTGGTCCTCCAGTTCGTAACCCACTTCGCGTTTGAGCTTCTCTCTGGAGGCGAAGGGGCGAGAGACCTTGTCCTCCAAGGACGTCTCCCCGAACCTCTTCTTGGAGTTTTTCTCGATGCGCGCGAACACACCTTCGACGTTCCGTTCGTCGTGACTGAACGGTGAGAAGGCGGATCCGAACCTGTCGTTTATGCGCCGGATGACCTCTCCGAAGTCTTCGGTAACCTCTTCGAAGAGCCCGAGGACGTAGGCATCGCGGTACTCTTCGACGGTCTCGTAGAAGGAGAGGTAGTACCTGAGGGCCTGGTCCACGGAGATCGGGTCTCGTATGGCAAAAGACAGCACGGCGTCTTTGGGTTTTCGTATCAGCACAAGGGTAGGTATCCGCCACCGTGAGGCCCGGATCACCTGCGCCGGAACGTGAAGACCGTGGGCGATGCGCACCCGCTCGCTTTGCGCCCTGTTGAAGGCCACCCTGGCAAACGTGTTGGCCGACCTCGGGAAGCCCTCTATGACCAGTTGGGTGTCCGGGGTCACGATGCGCGCCCGGTCCTTGCGCGCCAGGCGGTACAAACCGTAGAAGGCTGAAGGGTGTTTGCCCGCGTAGATCTGGAGCCACTTCTCGAACCTGAACATGGCGGTGTGTTCGTCCACGTAGGACCCGAACCGCTCCTCGATGGTTCTCACTCCTGTACTCTCCGCCTACTGTCTCACCCTCAATCTTACACACTCTGCGGGAGCTGGTTGGCATTGCGCGGCGGTATACTCCTCGTACGGAGGACCCCGTGCGGATCGTGAGAGACATCCTGAAGAGACTCCTTGGCTTCAAGCTACTGCGGCGCTTTACGAGCGCGCTCATCCTGATGCTCGCGGACGGGCTCGCTCTTGCTATCGGGCTGGGAGTAGCCGCCTGGGGCGGCAAGTCGGATCCTGCCATCGGCCTCGCGCCGCTGTTGCTCGCGGCCTGGATCACGCTCTTTAGCGCTTTCCGCCTCTACGACAAAGCGCCCGTACGGCGCAGCCCTGGAGGACTCCTCGGGGCCGCGTTCTGCTGGGCCGGGTTGGTGACAATAGGGGCGACTATCTACCCCGAGATCGGCCTGGGGCTCGGGGAGATACTGTCGACAGCCGTGCTCGGCTTGCTGGGCTCCAGCGCGCTCAGGTTCCTCTACGAACGCGCCATAGGTAGGATCTACCGTCGCGGTTTCGGACAGACTCCGGTTCTTCTGGTCGGAGATGAAGAAGGCAGGAGGCGGTTGCGCCGGATGATGGAGCACGTGCCCGGAGCCTACGCCCTGGCCGGTGAGGTCGACCTCGGAAGCGGGGGCAGCGCGTATCTCGCGTCGGTAAGGGAAGTGTTGGACCGCACTGAGGCCCGTGGCGTCGTCCTCGTCGGGGCTGAGGGTCTGCCCGACGAGGAGCTCCTCGATCTCGTCCACTCGGTGCGACTGCGCGGGGTGCCGCTCAGGGTGGTGCCCGGCGCTTTCGCGCTGATGCGGGGCCGTACCATACTCTCGGAAGGCATGGGGCTGCCGCTCCTGGAGGTCCACTACCCGGGGCTGGACAATACCCAGCGTACCCTCAAGCGTGTTCTAGATGTGACGGTCTCCTTGGGTGGGCTCGTGCTCTTTTCGCCCCTCTTTCTGGCTGTGGCCATCGCGGTCAGGCTCGACTCGCCAGGACCCGTGTTCTTCCGGCAGAAGCGCGTCGGGGCTGACGAGAAGGTCTTCGTCTGCTACATGTTTCGCTCCATGCAAAGGGACGCCGAAGTACGCCAGGCTGACTTCGAGGATCTCAACGAGGTAGAGGGACCGGCCTTCAAGATCAGGGAAGATCCCCGCGTGACCAGGGTCGGGCGTTTCTTGCGCCGCTGGAGCGTAGACGAATTGCCCCAACTCGCAAATGTCCTCAAAGGGGAGATGAGCCTGGTCGGCCCGAGGCCCCTGCCGGTACGTGATTTCCTGGGGATGGAGGAGTCCCACAAAGGGAGGCTAGGTGCTGTTCCTGGGATGACCGGATACTGGCAAACTAGCGGCCGCTCCGACCTCTCCTTCGAGGAGATGGTGCGTCTGGATCTCTACTACATAGAGAACTGGTCGCTGTCATTCGACCTCAAGATCATCCTGAAGACCCTGGGCGCCGTTATACGCCGCGAGGGTGCGTACTGACTCAGCAAGTCAGCACGCTTCAGGCCTTGCAGGCCCTCGCTTGTCAGCAGGTCAGCTTATTGGTTTCGGCCTTGCCCTGCAGCGCACTAGGGACGGTTGAGGCGGAGATCGGGTGCGACGCTTGTGGGGAGGCTGCGGGAGGACTTTGCTGAATTGCTGAGAGCCGCCGACCGGAGGGAGGCGGGCTGACAAGCGCCCCACAGGGCGCGTGCTGACATGCTGATAAAAGGAGGTCTATTGATCTAGAATAGCGGCGTCCCGAGCTTACGGCTACTTAGCCATACGGGGGTACGAGAAGTGAACGTCATACTGGTGATCCTGGACAGTCTCAGGAAAGATCACATCGGGGTCTACGGCAACAACAAGATAAAGACCCCCAACCTGGATGCGCTGGCAGAGGAAAGCCTGCGCTTCAGTAGGGCTTACCCCGAGTCGTTGCCGACGCTTTGCGCCCGCAGGGCGATCCACACTGGCAGGAGGACTTGGCCTTTCAGGAACTTCGTCAGGTTGCCGGGAGAGACCTTCCAACCGGCAGGCTGGCAGCCGATCCCGGAGCAGCAGACGACGCTCTCCGAGAGCCTGTTTGCATCAGGCTACAGCACCACTTTGTTCGCCGATACCCAGCCTCTGTTTCACCCCTCGATGAACTTCCAGCGTGGTTTTTCGGTGTTCGAGTGGCTCCGTGGCCAGGAGAGGGACCGCTTTCGCCCCAAACTGGGCGTCCCCGAGGAGCAGATAAGGCAGAGGACGGTCCCCGGAAACGACGCCAACATGGTGGACAAGGTGCGCCAGCACCTGGCCAACACGCAGGATCGCAAGACCGAGGAGGACTGGTTCGCCCCGCGGCTCTTCACCAGAGGGATGGACTTTCTGGAGCAGGCCGAAGATGGACAGCCTTTCTTCCTGGTCATAGACAGCTTCGACCCACACGAGCCGTGGGATCCGCCCGAGGAGTACACCGAGTCCTACAGCGACGGCTACCAGGGCAGGGATCCCACCGTCCCCAACTACGGCGCCTCGGACTGGATCGACGACCGGGAACTGGAGAGGATGAAGGCGCTGTACTCGGGAGAGGTGACGATGGTCGACCGCTGGTTCGGCCGCTTCCTGGACAAGATGGAATCCACGGGCCGCATGGAAGACACCCTGCTTCTCGTTCTGGCCGATCACGGTGTAGCCCTCGGCGAGCACGGCTACACGGGCAAGCCGTACGGGGCGCTCTGGCCCGAGCTTACGGACATACCGTTCTTTATCAGGCATCCTGAGGGCCACGGAGCAGGACAGACCAGCGACTACTACGCCTCTACCCACGACGTGGCCCCAACGATACTAGGCGCCCTCGGCCTCCAGCCGTTAGAGCAGATGGATGGCGAGGACCTGAACGTCCTGCTCGAAGGCTCGGAGCCCCGGCCACGCCCTCACTTTACGCTCGGCTACAACGAGTATGTGTGGGCCCGCGATGATAGGTACGGCATGTTCAGCGTAAACGACCGCTCCGACCCACGGCTCTACGACCTCAGGAGCGATCCCGACATGGACAAGAACATCGCTGCAGACAATCCTGACATCGTGAAGCGGATGTTCAATAAATACATCCTCGAGGACGCCGGGGGACCGCTCCCTCGGTTCTGATCCCCCACAAGAGCCTGGACCTTTTCGTCAGGCCCAAAACCTCTATAATCTGTCGCCGTGACTTCGAGACGAGACTTCGAGAAAGAACATAACCGCGGGCGCGAGGAGAAGGTCTCCGAGGGCGAGCCTACCGCGGAGCAGGTAGATGAGCCGATCGGACCCAAAGACGACGACACTTACGTCGCCAAGGTCGCGCGTGGCGCCGGAATAAGCACGGCCGGACAGGGCGTCGGGCGTGTTATCGGGTACGTCACCCAGGTTGCCATAGCCCGTTTGCTCGGCGCGCAGTTCTACGGTTTCTATACCGCGGGTGTAGCGCTGATCAACGGTCTACAGATCCTCTCCCGGTTCGGCATGGAGAACGGTGTGGTGCGTTACGTCGCCCATTACAGAGAGCACCAGGATGCCTCGCGGGTACGCGGCACCATAGTGATGGCCCTGCTCTTCCCGATAGCGTTGAGCGTCGTTCTCTCCGCTGTGTTGTTCTTCGGGGCCGGCTTTCTCGCCGACTCCGGTTGGCTGAAAGAGAATGGGGCCATGATGGTTGGCGTGTTGCGAGGGTTCGCGTTCGTGCTTCCATTCTTCGTGTTCATGAGCATGACCGCGTGGGCCACCCAGGGTTTCCAGACCGTGACGTACGCAGCGTACATCCAGCAACTCGTGCGCCCCGGGCTGTTCCTGGTCTTTGTCGGAGTATGCTATGTGCTAGGGGCCAAGATCTTCGGGGTAATAGCCGCCTACGCGCTCGCAATGTTCCTGGCCGGACTCGTCGGGCTCTACTACCTCAGGAAGCTCTTCCCGCAGCTCTTCGACCGCCGGGCGCACACCGCCTTCGAGACCAAAGCCCTCTTCGGCGTCTCCGTCCCTATGAGCATTACGCAGGGCGCCCAGTACCTCAACAACTTCTCCGCCATCCTGATCCTGGGCATCTTCGCCGCCGGGGCTCCAGTCGGCATCTTCAACGCCGCCGCGCGAACGGCCACGTTCCTGACTGCGGTGCGCTTCGCCTTCTCCGGCATCTTCTCCCCGATCATCTCCGGCCTGTACGCGAGGCAGAACATGGAAGAGATGGGCAGGCTCTACAAAGACGTGTCGCGCTGGATCTTCACGGGCGCGTTCGTGCTCTTCCTCGTGATCGTGGTCTTCGGTCCCGAGGTGATGGGGATTTTCGGGGAAGCGTTCGGGGCTGGCGTTACGGCCCTCGTCATCGTCGCCGTCGCCCAGCTCTACAGCTCTTCCGTCGGACCCGCGCCGCGAATGCTCGCCATGACCGAGAACCAGAACTTCGCCATGATCGCAACCTCCGTCGCCGCCATCACGGGCGTTGTCGTGAGCTTCATCCTCATCCCGCGCTTCGAGGTTCTGGGAGCCGCCATCGGTATGGCTACCGCGATTATAGTCGAGAACACGGGAACGATGTCCGCCGTGAAGTGGCGGCTGGGATACTGGCCTTTCAACATTATGTGGCTGAAGCCCCTGACAGCGGGAGCCATCTCTGCCACCGCGACGTACTTGTTGAAGATCACCTTGCCGCTGGAAGCGATGTTCGGGTTCCTGCCGGTGCCAATATCCGTTCCCACGATAATGGTGCTCGGCGGCTTCCTGGGCGTGCTGTTCCTCGGATTGCTATGGTTGTTCGGCTTCTCCGAGACGGACAAGGAGTTCCTCGGCACTTTCTGGAACGTGGCGCAGCGAGCCCTGCCGAGGCGCTTCAAAAAGGGGGATCAAGAGTGAAGGGCGGCGGTGAGGCAAGGCCGGTAAAGGTGCTCTACGTCGCGGGACTCGGGCGGAGCGGCAGCACGATCCTGGCCAACACCCTGGGACAGGTCGAGGGCTTTTTCTCCGGGGGCGAGCTGAACTTCATCTGGAAGCACACCCTGATCGAAAACAGGCTCTGCGGCTGTGGCAAGCCGTCTCAGGAATGCGAGTTCTGGGGCCCGGTCTTCGACGGAGAGTTCGGAGGCCAGAGCGAAGAGCTGGCCCGCGAGATGATGCGGTTGCAGTACTCCGGCGCCCGTACCCGCCACATTCCCATGATGCTAACGGAGAGCGGGAGGCAGAAGATCAGGGCCCGTCTCGGCAAGTTCCTGGACAACACTGGCAGGTTGTACCGGGCGATCCAGTCAGTCTCGGACAGCCGCGTGGTCGTCGACACCTCCAAGGAGCCAGCCTACGGTTACGCGCTCGGCATGGTGCCCGGCCTGGACCTGCGGGTTTTGCACCTGATCCGAGACCCCAGGGCCGCGGCCTACTCCTGGACGAAGAAGAAGCGACAGCCCGACAGCACTGAGCGCGAGTTCATGCACCAGAAGAGCCCCACGCAGAGCGCCGTCCTCTGGGATGCCTGGAACGCCGCAATCGAGGCCCTCTGGCGCCAGATGCCAGCCCGCTACCTTCGCTTGCGCTACGAGGATTTTGTCGCCGACCCTCGTCGCAGCTTCGAGGAGATCCTGGAGCTTACGGGTGAGGAAGATGCCCAGTTGCCGCTGGTGGGAGAGCGTGATGTCAAGCTCGGTATAAGCCACACCGTCTCAGGCAACCCCAACCGCTTCGATACGGGTACCGTCGAGCTACGCCAGGACCGCGCGTGGCAGAAACAGATGAAACCCCGTGACAGGGCTCTCGTTACAGCGCTGACCTTGCCGCTGCTGACACGCTACCACTACTCGGTAAGGTAGCCGGCGCAACCTACCGACGCCTCGAAGCTCTTTACACCTTCGGCTTCTTGCCGATGCTGACCATCTCGGGCTGCACGCCCTCCGCGGGTCCGTCGCCTAGCTCCTCGTCGCGGTACTGGTAGACGCCGCGGCAGGTGTGGCCGCCGGTGGTCCGCTTCTCGGTGTATGAGAGCTTTACGTTGGGGTTTATGGCCTGGACCATCGCCTTCTCGTAGGTGGAGAAAGCGGCGCAGGGCTTCACGTCCCAGCCTGGGACGCCTTCCTGTCCCATCCCGCCGAACCACGGGCAGCGGTCCGCGTTTATGACGTAGGTTCCGTCGCCCTGTTCGGTCAGTGTGATCTCGATGTCGAAAAAGCGGTTGGCGAGCATGACGACGTCGACGGCGTCCTTCATCGTCTTGACACCGAGCTGCTCGCGCAGATCGCTACCCTGCTTCTCACCAATGCGGCTCATGGCGAGCTTGCCCACCTTCTGGCCGTCGTAGCCCAGGTCGTCGGCGGCCCGGATCATCTCGTCCAGGATAACGCCAGTTCCCGCGCTCGCGGCCTTCCACTTGTACCACGTCGGCCCAGGCAGCCCGAGCTTCATCGCCCATCGCGCCAAGAATAGTGGGAGCTTCGGAAGACCGTAGACCTTGAGCCATTTCATAATGGGCAAACCCTTCGTTCGCTTACGCCAGCGCAAGGCCCATTATACTCTGACCTCCGAGCGTGGAGTACCGAAGGAGTGTCCGTGAGCCGTGCGTAGGGTCGAACCGCTGATAAACCTTGCTCTCCTGCTCCCTGGGCGTCCCTGGGAGTTTCGCGACAGGGTGGCAGGTTATGCTGACCTCGGCCTGGAACAGCTCTGGAGAAGGTCACCGGACTACGAGACCGCAAGTTGGCAGGGTGTGCTCGGAGATATCGAGGCGCACCTGGGACGCGTGACCGAGATCCTCGACGAGCCGGCTCTC
Source organism: Rubrobacter sp. (assembly GCA_035715885.1). GTDB lineage: Bacteria > Actinomycetota > Rubrobacteria > Rubrobacterales > Rubrobacteraceae > Rubrobacter_D. The sequence continues at coordinate 2,955 of DASTKM010000123.1, read as the reverse complement.
GAGGAGGTAGAAGAAGACACCCGCCGGCTCCTGGAGGAAATCCGCGCTAGGGATCCCTTCAGCCCGCGTTGGGCTGCGGACTCCAGGTTCGCCCGCCTTGGTTATCTTTTGTGCCGGCTGATCTCGCCTTCCGTAGTGCTGGAGACCGGTGTGGCCTACGGTGTGAGCTCGGTCTTTATCCTGAAAGCCCTCGAGGTGAACGGCCGCGGCACACTCCACAGCATAGATCTGCCTCCCCTGAGGAGTGAGCACGAGAGGTTCTGGGGCATAGCCGTGCCCGAGCCGCTCAAAGCCCGCTGGAGACTACATCGGGGGTCCAGCGCCAGGGTTCTGCCCAGACTCCTCGAAGAGGCCAGCACGATAGACCTATTCGTACACGACAGCCTGCACACCCTCAGGAACATGCGCCGCGAGTTCGATACCGTATGGCCCCATCTTCGCAACGGAGCCGTACTTATGGCCGATGACGTCGAGAGGAACCGCGCATTCAGCGAACTGCGGCGGAAAAGTCCAACACTCTGGCGCGTGGTCCAGGACAGGGAAGAGTCGCCGCTCCACGGCAGGGCCGCACCCGTGGTGTTCGGGATCGCGATCAAGTAGCTGGTCAGCAAGTCAGCGCGCTACGCCCTTCGGGCTCCGCTTGTCAGCATCTCAGCTTTCGCCCGCACACTTGCTGAAATGCTAATACCCTGGCCTCCCCATCCTCTTGTACGTGATCTGCTTTCCGGCCTCGACGCCGGGCTGGTCGAAGGCGTTGACGCCATAGAGAGCTCCGGCGATGGCGGTCTGCACTTCGAGCGCCTGTAGCAGGTAGCCGAGGTTTTCTTCGCTTGGCTCGCCGAGTCTTATTGTGCAATTGGGGCGTCCGGCTTCGGTGAGGGCCCGCCTTGTGGCGTCGCACTCGACGTTCAGGAGCTCTGCCATGGTGTGGCCCCCGAGGTAGCCTACACCTTCGAGGTCCTCGTAGGCTCCTGGTATCCGTAGGTCGCGCGGGTGGTTCTCGACCTCGACGATCTCGATCACCTTGTCCTGCGGACCCTGCATGTAGAGCTGGACCTGCGAGTGCTGATCTGTGGTGCCGACCGCGCCGTGCGGCGTCGAGCCTTTGCCGTCTTTACCCAGGGATTCGGCCCAGAGCTGGACGAACCAGGCTGCCAGCCGCTCCAGGGCGTCGGCGTAGGTCATCATTACCCTGACGTTGCGCCCCCTCGCGGTATCCATGAGGTAGTGCATGGCAGCCCCTACGACCGCTGGATGCTCGGCGCCACCTTCGTTTACTTCGTCAACGCACTGAGCCGCTCCGGCGAGCAGCGCGTCCACGTCGAGACCGATCACGGCGGCGGGCAACAGCCCTACGGGTGTGAGGACCGAGAACCGGCCGCCCACGTCGGGCGGTATGGGGAGCAATTTGAACTCTTCCCTGTCGGATATCTGCTTCAAGAACCCTTCTTCGGAGTCCGTCGTGGCGATCGTGCGTTCCTGGAATCCGAAGTCTCCCAAATTGTCTACTAGGAAGCCCCGGATCACGAGGAAGTTCGCCATGGTCTCCGCCGTCGACCCTGACTTGGTGACGACGTTGACCCAGGTTCCTTCGGGATCAGCGACATCGAGGATGGCGGAGAGCGTCGCAGGATCGGTGTTCTCCGCGAAGTGCAAGCGCGGACCTCGCCGGGCTTCGCCCGAGAGCGTGTTGTAGTAGGGATGGCTCAACGCCCTGTGCAAAGCCATCGGACCGAGGGCCGAACCTCCGATGCCGACGTGGATAAAATCCGTCGCCCCTGAGGTCCGGATTTCCTCCGCCGCGCGCGCCGATGCCTCGGCGTACTCACTGGTCTTCGGCAACCGCATAAAGCCTGGCGGGTCCCCGCGAAGCTCGTGCGCGGCCTCACGTAAACGGGATCCTAGCTCATCCAGCTCCCCGCTCCGCAGACCGCCCTCCACCTCAATGAGGTTCTGGTAGTCGAAGGTGACTTCGGCCATGCTGAGGCTCCCCTCGGTCGCGGTCTCTCTTACGGGGACAGTTTAGAACAGGGTATAATCCCCGGCCATCGTGAGCCTATCCGCAGCACCCGCCTCAGAAGTAACAGCCCGCTTGAAGGCCGAGTACCCGGACGCGCGCACCGAGCTCGATTGGTCCAACCCCTTGGAACTCCTGATCGCGACCATCCTCTCCGCCCAGACCACCGACATGCAGGTCAACAGGGTGACCGAGAGCCTCTTCGCGAAGTACCGTACGGCTGAGGACTACGCTGATTCTAACCCCGAGGAGCTCGAGGAGGACATCCGCCCGACAGGCTTCTACCGCAACAAGGCCCGCTCATTGCGGGGCATGGCCAACGCCCTCGTAGAGAAGCACGCGGGAGAGGTCCCCCGCACCATGTCCGAGCTCGTAGCCCTGCCGGGCGTCGGCCGCAAGACGGCCAACGTGGTCCTTGGCAACGCTTTCGGTACGAACGAGGGCATCGTCGTGGACACGCACGTCCGCCGTGTCTCGGGCAGGCTCGGCCTCACCGAGAGTAGTGATCCCGTGAACATCGAGCAGGAGCTCATGGAGGTAGTACCAGAAGAAGACCGGACCATCTTCTCCCACCTCCTGATCTTGCACGGGCGTCGAACGTGCAAGGCCCGCAAGCCAGACTGCCCAAACTGCATTCTAAACGATATCTGCCCGTCGGCTCGGTAGTACAAAACATTGAGTTCCGTGCACTGCTGACGGAAGGCGGCACCGAGCGGTTAGAATTGGCCATAGCTTAGAAAAAGGAGGCGCGGCGCGGGCACCTACCAAGGCGAGCACACACTACTCTTTGTAGGAGAGGAGAAACCAGTATACGAAGCCCCGGCCCGCCGGCGAAGGGGCTCAGGAGGGCGTACAGATGCCCTGGTGGAGGAGGTGCTTCGGCGAGTGAGCGAGCAAGAAGAGAGGATCAGAATCCCTAAAGATGTGCTCCAGGAACT
>DASTKM010000122.1:0-9445 GCA_035715885.1 Rubrobacter sp. | reverse complement strand
CCAGCGGAATGCGATAGGTGGCCTCGAAAGAGCGGTACCGCCCGAACGCTTCGAGAGATTTGAGGTACATCTCGCGCGCCTGGGCGAGATCCGCCAGATTCTCGTGGCGGTCGACCTTCTTTCCTCGCGATGCGATGCGCGCGATGGAGATCTCGGGCGGAAGATCGAGGAATATGACGACGTCAGGCAACCAGACCGCGCGGAGGCCGAGACGTCCGGCCAGCTTGTAGATGGCTCTCGCTCTCTGGAGACGCGGAAGCCTGCGCTGGGTCTCTGATGGTATGGGCGTACCTTCGATGATGTAAGAGAACACCGCTCTCAGGTCTTCGGCACTCGGCGCCGGTTTGTGGCCCCCATCGCTGGCCGCGCGCAGGTAGTTCGCCGCGCGTCCCGTGGCCGACAACAGAGCGTTACCGTCGCTAACTATTACGCGAGCGCGGTAACGCCTGGCCAATGCTGCGGCGGCGATATCTTGGGTGATCATCTGCGCGATCTTGAACGCCGGGTAAAGGCTGCGGCTATCTACCAGCCGTTTGGCCTTCCGCTTGAACCGCGTGGTGAGGCGCGCGGAGACCGGCAGGCCGTCCGGGTGGAACTTCGGCGCGAGATGATCCTCATCGGGATCGGAGACCCGGAACGTCTCTCCCGCCGCTCCCGCGACGAGGCCCAACTCAGCGGCCAGGATGGCGGGTAGGACTGCGGAGATGGTGCTCTTACCGCTCCCGTCGATCCCCAATATGCAAACCTGGAGGCTCACGCGAGCGCCCCGCTTCCTGCTCGGAATCGGTACTCAGGCCCTGGCACGAAAGCGAGGGAGCCCGCAACCTGCAGGGTCAACCGGCCGTGGTAGGTCATCGGGTCCTCGTCGAGGAAGAACTCCGCGGTGTTACGATCCAGCAGCCGGATCTCGACGCGTTCCTGGCCCTCGATCCGAATCTTCAGCGCGTCCCGGAGGAGACGGCGGGGGTCGACGACCAGCAGGAGTGTCGACAACCTGCCGCTGTAAGGAACCAGATAGAGCGAAAGCGCCTCGTCTTCCGCACGCACACCCGGATCGACGGGAAACGCCTCGAATGGGAAGTTCATGGCGACTCCCGCAAGGAGCCGCATGACCTCACTTCGGTCGCTGGTGCGCACTTCCACCTTCTCCGCCGTGGAGCCGCCCAGCAGAGCCGCCGAGGCGGAGCGGATGAGCAGGGCGAGGGCGTACTCGACGTTCGTCAGCCTCTCGATACCGAAAAACGTGGCCGCAACCTTGTGGGCAGCCGGGAACCTGCGCTCCCAGCGGACAAGGTCTCCGGGAACACGGCCGAATTGACCGAATCCGCCTAGTGTAGCGCCGTAGTGCACCTCCGTAAGGCCCCCGCGCGCACCGGTTTCACAACGCATCACGCAACACGGAACGGTACGGCCGGCTCGAAGGTTGTCGATGATGCCCCGCAGTCCGGCCTCGGTGTCGCGCGGTATGCCGAACTGCCTGGCTAGGACGTTCCCCGATCCCATGCGCAAAGCTCCTATGAGAACTCGCTCGCGCCCTGGCAGACGTCCCTCCTCACTGCCCTCGCAAAGACCTTCGATCACGGCTCGCAACGTTCCACCGCCGCCTCCTACGAGTATCAGGCCAGGAACGTCTGAAGCATCCATGAACTGTTTCGCGCGCGTTCGAGCTTCAGGGTGATCTGTCACAACCTCCACCATCAACGTCGCTTGCTCACCCAACAGCTTGACGAGCATCGCCCGGACCCTGCCTACGACAGGGTCACCGTGGCCGATCCCGGCACTGCGGTTGACGATCAGCAGGATTCTTTCAGCTATTGGCACAGAATGGGTGCCATTTCATGAATATTCTCCCCTTGTCTGCGTGTGATCTTCTCCCACTCAATAGAAGCAATTCTAGAACATCCTGGAGACAGGCTTCCGGCACCAGCGAAAACAACAGGCTGAAATGCCGTCGTGCTGACTGGCTGAAGATGCTGACCTAGCGTCTCTTCACCAGAGAGGTAACGATCAGGTCAGCGTTGACGATCACGAAGGTGACGGCGATGAAGGGCAGGGCTGGCAGGGGGCGTTGGAGAAGGAGGCCCGCGGTTACGGCGAGGAACGCGGCGAAGCAGACGCCGAGCAGGGTCGCCGCATAGCGGAGATCCAGGAACCGGCTCGCCGCGGCGAACAGGGCCAGAAATATGAAGTCACTAACGCCGAGGCCGAAACCCAGGGCGGATCCGAACGTCGGGAAGACGAGCAGCAGGCCGTCGAGTACGGGAGAATCCTCCTGCACGAGCACTCTGGTTGGTCCTGCGAAGACGCTGAAGAGGTCCGAGGCTATCGCGGCGAGGACGATGATCAGAACCACGCCGACGGAGGTTATGTAGCGGGCGAGCGCGATGCCGACGCACGCAGCCGCGAGGATCCTCGAAAGGTCGGCAACAGAGAGCGCGAGCAGGACAAAGACCCCTGAACTACTCTTCAGGTCCTCGGGCCTAGCGAGGAAGGCTGTAGAGAGGCCGAGAGCGGCGGACACAGCACCGAGTGCCAGAAGCCGGGGCGTGGCGTAACCCCCCGCAGCGACGAAGAACCCGTGGAGCAAGAGAGATATTGGAACTAGGACCAGGGCATAAGCAGTGATCCGGGCGGCGAAGATAGATTCCGGCATCGTATCTACCAGGGGCAACAAGAAGATCAGGGCCACCAGCATCGCTGCGCCAACAAGCGAATAAGTGAGTCCCCGTTCGGAGAGATGTCTCAAAACGCACCCTATCCTTTGTACCCGACGACGGCCCGCTCAGGATGGCGGAGGAAGTCTACAAAGTTCAGCACGTAGATGGCCGTCAGGGCCATGCCGAAGATGAATTGCGTGATCCAATCAGCGCCCTGGTTCGATAGGATAAGAGCACCCAGCAGGGTTACGAGGAGCCCGTTGCCCATTTTGGCCCCAACCCCTATGGATAACTGCTCGTCCTTGCGGCTGCTCGATTCGTAGAGCCGGTAGAGCATAATGGCGATACTTACGACGTAAAGTTGCAACAGAGCCGCAAGCCACCACCTGTCTGCCAGGGATGCGGCGAGCAGAGCATCCCCGGCGCACAGAGCGCAGAGGCTTGCCAGGCAGGTTGCTTTCTTGCCGTACTTCAGGAAGAACGTCGGCTTACCGAAGGCGGCGTCACCCTCCCTGTCCCTGAAATCTTTGAGTATGATCCTCCCCGCGAAGAGCAGATAGAGGGACAACATCAAGGACAGGTCTGACAACAAGAGGCTCTCCCCGACTACCACGACGCCGGCCCAGTAAGGGATGCCGACGTAGGCCACGGCCAGTGTCAGCGGCGCCAGAAACGTCCTGTACGACAGCATGGCCGGGGGCAGAGAATAGAGCGCCCCGATCACGACGGACAACAGCATGATGCCCGCGGCGCCAGGACCGGTGGCGAGCCCGAGTGCCACCGCAAGGACGCTCGACACCACGAACAGTACCCACAGGTCTGTGGTCCTGGCTACGCCCGTTACGAGGGGCCTTCCTTTGTCGCCGGGGTGGTTTATCTCGTCGATCTCCCTGTCCGAGATGTCGTTCACGCTCGTCGCGCTAACGTAGCTCGACGCAAGGGCGAGGATCGTCAGGATCAGGGGCGCGTCGATAGCTGTCAGCCCCCTGTGCCACGCCGCCCCGAGCAGCATGAAGAGGACGATCATTACAGCCACGCGATAGCGCAGCAGGCTCCAGTATAGGGCAAGCATCTTCATGCTTACTTGGGCGTATATGTTCGGAAGGGCCAGATGCTGACCAGCGTCAGAAAGAAGACGATCCACATGACGTGGTAGAGCAAGATCAGGGCCAGACCCAGCCAGAAGAAACTGGCCAGAAGGGTGGCGTCTCCCAGACGGACGGCCCGCTTCTCGATCTCGTCGAAAGCCTTGTAGGCCAGCACGGCGGCCAGGACCAGGGCCAGCGCAATCGCAGCACCGAACGTTGTGAAGATATAGAAGAGGTAGGAGAAGGTCGGTAACCCGACGTAGACCACGGGCATGATCCAGAGGAAGCTGGCGGCGATAGCGACGAGGACCACGACGCCGACCACAATAGTCCTGTTCGACCACCGGCCCCTCTGCTCCGGCGGAGGTTCGGACGGGAGCGAGCGTCGCCTGAAACGTCGCCTGAAGACGCTGTACATCACCCCGAAGACGAGCAGGTAGAGCAGGAGGACGCCCGAGCCGACCCCGAGGTAGAACCACAGTTCGTTCGGATCTCCAAACGCGGCGTCGAACGCCTGCTCGCGGTTGGCCTGATACAGCGCGGCCGGCGCCAGGCCAAGCTTCACCGCCGCTATCAGGGCGTTGTAGCCGGCGGCCAGCACCAGGACCGTTCTACCGAAGCCCATGCCAAGCCGGTAGATGTAGCCGAAGAAGCCGGCGGTCAATACAATGGCCGCCACCCCGGCTACCAGGAAGACCGTGAACTCCGGCCGCACGGGACCGGCAAAGAGCCCTGGGACCGCTACCATCACGGCAGAGCCGGCCAAACCGAATAGCGCCAGCGCCACAGCCAGGGTCGAAAGGCTCTTGGCACCCGTAGTCACGTCGTCGACTGGCTCAATTCGCCGTGACTGCGGCTTCCAGGGCGGGGCGGATGCGTTTGAATTCCGCTTCGAGATCGTCAAGCAGCTGGGGGGCGTGCGACAGTTCGCCGGAGGCGCCGAGACCCTGGATCCCGGCGCAGATCTGTGCCATTTGAACTGCTCCCATGTAACCGGAGCCGCCTTTGAGCATGTGGGCCGTCTCTTCCACCTTTTGGGCCTCTCCCCTCTCGACCGCCTGCCGCAACTCATCCAGCCGTAGCGGCACGTCCTCGATGAAAAGGCCGACGATCCTGGCCAGTTTGTCCGGTTCCCCATCTCTCTGGGGCCCGCGCCGGCTCTCCAGCACGGATAGGTCGAGGGCGGGAGTGTCTTCGGCGGTTCCTGAGTCCTCGTCTCTCGTGTGCGCGGGGGGTTCCTGCTCGGGCTGTGGGATCCAACGCCCGAGCACGGCCTCCAGCTCCTCATGCTTTACCGGTTTCGCTATGTAGTCGTCCATGCCTGCGGCCAGTGCTCTCTCCCTATCCCCTTGCATGGCGTCGGCGGTCATGGCTATTACCGGGGTGTGACGGACGGACCCCTCGCGACGCCGGATCTCGGCCGTGGCCTCGTAGCCGTCCATCTCGGGCATTTGAACGTCCATGAGCACCGCCCCGTACGGGATATTCGAGAGGGCCTCGACGGCCTCCCTCCCGTTGTTCACGGCGTCTACCCTGTAGCCTGATCTCTCGAGCATCCTTGTCGCCACCACCTGGTTTACGGGGTAGTCCTCGACGAGGAGGACGTGACCGCGGGACGCGTGGAGTTCAGCCTCCGGTGTTGCGTGCGCAGTAGATCTCACGCCTCCCCGCGACGGTCTGCCCTGTGCCTCTGTAGGGGTGCCGAGCATCGTCGCGAGGGCGTCGTGGAGCTGCGACTGGCGCACCGGCTTGTTGAGGACGACCTCCACGCCGGCCATGCGGGCAGTCTCGTTGATATTGATGCCTATGGAGGTAAGCAGCACCAGCCTGGTAGAAGAGATGGCGGGTTCTGCGCTTATGGCGTGGGCGAGTTGGATGCCGTCCATATCTGGCATCTGCATGTCCAGGACCGCCAGGTCGTAAGCGTCCCCGCTTTCGGCCGCGGCCCGCAGTAGGTCAAGCGCCTCCGCCCCGTTCTCCGCCATGCCGTCCCTCATGCCCCAGGAGGTGATCTGCTTGTGCAGTATGCGGCGGTTGGTCTCGTGGTCGTCCACGATGAGCACGCGAAGGTCTTGCAGGCCCGCGCGGGGGACGGGAGTCGCCCGCCCATCCTCCGGTCTCTTCTGGAGCCTCGTGGTGAACCAGAAAGTGGAGCCTACGCCGGGTTCGCTCCTCACGCCTATCTCCCCTCCCATCATCAACACCAGTTGCCTGCTGATGGCCAGACCGAGCCCTGTGCCCCCGTAGCGGCGGGTGGTCGAAGCGTCGGCCTGGGTAAAGGGTTTGAAGAGCCTGGATCGCTGCACTTCGGTCATGCCTATGCCTGTGTCACGAACCTCGAAACACACCGTGGCCGTATCAGGAGCGTCCTCGACGAGCTGGGCCTGCAAGGTCACCTCCCCTTCTTCGGTGAACTTGATCGCGTTGCCCAGGATGTTGGTGAGGACCTGCCGCAGACGGAAGGGATCGCCGCGCACAGCGGTCGGCGTACCCGGCTCCACGAAGCTGACCAGTTCCAGGCCCTTCTCGTGGGCATGTCCAGCGAGCAGGGCGGCGACCTCTTCGACCTCCCTCCTCAGGTCGAAGTTTATGGTCTCCAGGCTCAGGCTGCCGGCCTCTATCTTGGAGAAGTCAAGGATGTCGTTGAGGATGGCGAGCAGAGTCTGGCTCGAGAAGTGGACTGTCTCCGCGTACTCGCGTTGCTCCTCGTCGAGGTGGGTGTCCAGAAGGAGGTCTGTCATGCCTATAACGCCGTTCATGGGAGTGCGGATCTCGTGGCTCATGTTTGCCAGGAACTCGCTCTTTGCGCGGTTGGCCTCCTCGGCCATCTCCCTCGCCGCCCGCATCTCCTCCTCGGCCAGCTTGCGCTCGCCGTCGACCCGGTAGAGCAGGCGGGCGCACCACCACACCAGGGCGGCGACGATGAACATGGTTGCCACGGTGAAGAGGGACACCCCGAGTTCTGTGCCGTAGAGGCCGACCTGTTGTCCCCTGAGCCTGAACCACCCGAGCACCAGCGGAACCAGGATGGCGGCGGGTAACAGACGGCGCGCCACCACACCCCCCATATTGCGGCTCGTGACGACGGCCATAAGGCCGCGCTCGGGGCGCGCGCACAGGACGCCGGCCGAGAACACGACGAAAGTCATCGCCGCTATGGGGATGTAGGAGGTGTTGCCGTAAAGATTCGCGACGCCGTAAACATAGCCGGCGAAAGCCAGAATGGAGAACACGAACACGCTCAGGGCGAGGTACTGGGATACCCAGCGACCACGGCGGCTCCTCCTGTCCAGATAAAACAGCGCGCCACCCATCAGGACGAAGTCAAGCGCCGTGTCGGACGCCATCCTGTTGGAGAAGCCCGTTAGCGCCGCCTCCGAGGCCAGGCTCGCTGAAAACAGGAACTGGTCGATGCCCGGTTCGAGGCCGAAGAGCACCTGGATCAGCCTGATCAGGCCGACAAGCGCCACCACGAGGGCGCATACCCGTGAGATCCAACGCTCCCTCCCTTCCACGTGCTCATCCTGCAACAACCAGGCCGACACACCGGCCAACAACAAACCTATCGCCGAGAGAGGGTTCATCGCCACAGGACCTGGCAGGATGTCACTCAAGGCCCCTACATCGAGCGCCCAGCCAATGAAAACAATGCAGCCAACCAGTATGGCCACGATGCTCGAAGCTCGCGAGAAAGTCTCGAGCGAGGTAACAAGACCTGGGATGGAGTCGCCCCCCAGCCCGGGTCGCCCCGCCGTCTCGTTTCTTTGCCCGGCTATCTCGTACTCCCGTACCGGCTGTTCCCTACACCAACCGGGCTGCTGAAAAGACCCCATCCAAGCCAGGATTCACAACAACCGGATGCCATTGTACTCTAGAGTTCAACGTGGCTCACGCAGAGTAAGGTCTCAGGCTACAGCTCTCAGGCATCAGGTATCGGCTCGATTCGCTGAGTGTTGAGTGCCGTCCCCACAGGCCTTCAGCAATGGTACACAATAGTGAAAGACGGTAGGCCTGCGAACTTTTCGGGAGTCAGGATGAGCGCCAGAGAAGCTGTGATCGAGGAGATTCAGGGAGCTTTCGCGGGAAACGTGCATCCGGGAGGGCGTTTCCTGCAGGGTAGTTTCGAAGGGTGCGAGCCTTACGAAGAGGTGGGTCCCTTCGAGAACGAGGAGGATTGGAGGAGTATCGATGCAGGCTTTCTGGACGGCCATGCGAACGCGCTCAGTTTCTTCTCGGAGGCGGGCTTCAGGTTCTTCCTCCCGGCGTATATGATCTCCGACCTGCGCGGCCAGCTTCAGACGGCTGATCCCCTGTTCCATCTGACGCACGGGTTCTCCGACTGGAGCACCGAGGTTCCCGCCGGGGAACGTACCTTCGTGATCAGGCACGGCGGGTCGGCGTTCATCAACCCGCGTAGATATGGTGCCATGACCTCTTACGACTACGCGCGATGGCGCCTGTCGGTCTTTACCAGGGAAGAAGCGAACGCCATAGTCGCCTACCTGGAGTTCAAACGAGATCTAGACCCCGACGTCATCGACAGGACGGCTATCGATAGAGCCCTGAAGTCGTTCTGGTTGGAGAGGGCACGGACGGCGCCTCAGGCCAGGAGCCTCCAGCAGCACATAGCGGAGCAGGAGGAATACCTCGCCGCGATCAGGCCTGACATCGAGGAAGGTACTGGTGAACAATGAACGTTGACCCAGCCCGGATGCTTCTCGCGGACGGCTGAAGGCAGAGATCAGGCGGGGATCACCCATGCGCAGGAGACCAGGTAAACAGGAACGGCTTGCCGGCCTCTTCGTTGTCATCAGTGCCACCTTCGTTTTCGCACCCGCGATCTGGCTCCTGCAGCGCTGGAGCGAAGCGGTGGCCCGTGACCCGGCAGACGCCTGGGGCGCCCGCTGGCTCGGCGAACACCTGACGGCTCATCCGTACCTGACGGCAGGTGTTGTCTTCCTCAGCATAGTGCTCGCGAGCGGAGTGGTCATGCTGATCTTGGTGAGCCTCGCAAAACGGCTGGCGGTCCGACTCGCGGGCCGCAGGCAGCAGTAGGCATCGTTAAGTCGCGGGGAACCGTCATTCCCGCCTTGCGATGAACACATAACGTATAATCCGATCCACCAATTAGTGTGTCAGAGGGGACCACGATATCCTGTAAAGCCGACAGCGCCGAAAACGCCGGATGCAGGACTCGGACACGGCAGGTGAAAGGGAAACCAGCCATTGCATGTGTCGCGAGCCTGCTCTCTGGGGCGAGGGCGCGGAAGCAGGATGACAGGTTTCCATGAAACGCTCTCTTGACATAGCTCTGCGCTATGGCGTGGCGGTGCTGGCCGCCGGTGCTGCCCTAGGAATCAAACTGCTGCTGGATCCTCTGACCGTGCAGGACACGCCGTTTCTTCTGGTCTTCGGTGCCATAATTGTCAGCGCCTGGTACGGCGGGCTGGGACCCGGTCTGCTAGCCACCGCCGTTAGCGCCCTGGCGACAGATTATTTTTTCCTCTACCCCAGGGGCACCATCACGGGATTCAGCGTCGAGGGGATAGACGTGCTCGCTTTCACGCTCGAAGGGGTACTTGTCAGTGTGCTGACTTCCTCGTTGCGCTCGGCCAGGGATCGGGCCCAGCGGAGCACGCTGGAGGCCAGGAGCCATCAGGAGAGTCTGCGCGAGAGCGAGGAGCGCTTCAGGCTGATGGT
>DASTKM010000121.1:0-8834 GCA_035715885.1 Rubrobacter sp. | reverse complement strand
GCGGAGAGGCCGAGGTTGCGACGGGGGTAGGTTTTATGGACCATCTCCTGCACCTGCTCGCCCACCACTCCGGCATGGACCTCACGGTAGAGGCCAAGGGCGATACGTGGGTGGATGATCACCACACGGTCGAGGACACAGGGCTGGTGCTCGGACGCGCCTTCGACGAGGCGCTCGGCGAGAGGGGAGGCATCGTGCGCTTCGCCGACGCGAGCGCGCCCCTCATCGAGTCGCTCTCGACGGCCGTCGTCGACCTCGGGGCCAGGAGCCACCTCACGTGCAACCTCGGCCCGATGCCGGAGAAGGTGGGGACCTTCGATGTGGAGCTGTTCCCCGAATTCCTGCGCGCCTTCACCCAGTACGGGCGCTTCACGCTACACCTCAACTGCCACTACGGCGAGAACGCGCACCACAAGATAGAGTCAGGCGTCAAGGCGCTGGCCGTTGCCATGAGGAAGGGCATCGCCCCGCGCACCTCAGGCAGCGCTTCAACGAAAGGGGTAGTCGATTGATCGTCAGCACGTCAGCCCGGCGGCTGCGCCGCCTTTTCAGAGGGGGTCGCGAACGCACATGCTGAGTAGCTGAAATGGTGACGAGCTTGAACGTAGCGATCATCGATTACGATGCGGGGAATACACTCTCCGTCGCGCGGGCGCTGGAGAAGGTCGGTGCGAAGGTGGATCTCACATCCGATCCAGGGCGGGTTGGCGCGGCCGACGCTGTGGTTCTGCCAGGTGTAGGGGCTTTCGGAGACTGCATGAGGAAGTTGCGCAAGCGCGGGATGGACGAGGCGTGCGGGGAGGCGTTCTGGTCGGGCAAGCCATTCCTCGGGGTGTGTGTCGCGCTGCAGGTCGTCTTCGAGGCCTCCCAGGAGTCGCCAGGGGAGGAGGGGCTCGGGATCTTGGAGGGGAACGTGGTGCGCCTTGAGGGGGACGGGCTCAAAGTCCCGCACATCGGGTGGAACGAGATATCTCTGGTGCGGGATCACCCTGTGCTCCAGGGCCTCGACGGTGAGGTGTTCTACTTCGTGCACTCCTACTACCCCCTGCCCGAGGATACAGGTGACCTCATCGGCGAGACGGACTACGGGACGCGCTTCTGTTCCGTGGCCGGAAGGGAGAACCTCGTGGCCGTCCAGTTCCATCCCGAGAAGAGCAGCAAGGCAGGCCTGAAGTTGTACGAGAATTTCCTGGCGTGGGCGGGTTCGGTTTGAGTGACTTTACCGTCTATCCCGCTATCGACCTGCGCGGCGGTCGATGCGTGCGTCTGAAGCAGGGGGACTTCGGGCGGGCCAAAGAGTACGATGCCGACCCCCTCGAGCGCGCCCGCGAGTGGATGAGACAGGGGGCTCAGGCGATCCACGTCGTGGACCTGGACGGCGCCGAGGAGGGCAGACCAGTCCAGCTCGAGCTCATTGGCCGTATCGCAATGGCGGTTGGCATCCCGCTCCAGGTTGGGGGGGGAGTCCGTTCCTTAGAAGACCTGCGCGCCGTACGGGGCGCAGGTGCCCAGCGCGTCGTAATGGGCACCGCGGCGGTGGAAGACAGGGACCTGCGGCTCAGGGCGGTCGAGGCGGCAGGCGACTCTGTGGTGGTGGCCGTCGACGCCAGCGAGGGAGTCGTCGCGACACACGGTTGGCGGAGGTCGAGTGGAGTATCCGTCGTGGATCTCTCCAAAGAGCTGATAGGTGACGGTGTCGCCTCGGTTCTCTACACCGATATCGCGCGCGACGGCATGAACGCAGGGGCTGCCCTCGAAGGGACCGCGACCGTAGCGCAGATAATCCCCACCGTGGCCAGCGGGGGCGTCCGCGGCCCAGAGGACGTGGCCGCGCTGTCCAGAACCCCCGGCGTACTCGGCGTGGTGGTCGGCACCGCGCTCTACGAGGGAAAGGTTACACTCCGAGAGCTGATCTCGAGCGTGCAGGTTCCTCGAAGCGGTATGCGGAAAGCCTGAGCCCTACGATCGACGGGGCTATCAACTTGTAAGGCCTTCACCGTTTGCGCGTGCGAGACCTGGTTGACAAGCGAAGGCCGTAGCGGGCTGACTTGCTCTCAGTATTCGAGGCTGGACGAACGGGGCTCGCCCTGTTCGTATTTGGCGGATTGGATCGCACGCCAGGAGAACTTGGAGAGGGCTTCCTCTGTCGGACCCCTCTGGTCGGGGTCAGCCTCGGCGATGGCTTCCATTGCCACCTCCACCGCGGCGTCGATGGCGGCGTTTATCTCGTAAGCCCGTGCGGCTTGGTACCTGATATGCAACCCGTGCGGGGGCGCCTGCCCTACAGCGTAGGCGACCTCGTACTCCTCCGTTCGGCTCTCGTAGTCACCGACACGCCTGACCGTGCAACTCAACACCGGCATGCGCGCATCCTACCATCCCTTTGGATGCCACCGGGGGACGGGGCGCCCGCTTTGTGACCATGGCCCTACGTCGATCACCCCAGACACGATTGGGGTAGACTACGGCCGGAGGGTCGTGAACGAGTTCTTCGAAACAAGCAACAAGAAGTCGAAGAGGCGCCCGCCCGGACGCTTCGTAAGGGGACTACGCGCCCTCTTCAACCTCGTTCTCGTCCTCAGCGTGATCGCCGTGGCAATGCTAGCCTGCCTCTACCTGTTCGTAGTCAGGGAGTACGAGGACAGCCTCAACCGGACATACCCGGAGCTCGCCGAGAACTCCTACGTCTACGACATTGACGGGAACAAGATAGGCGAGATCCCGGTCACCGAGAGGCGGGAGACCGTCGGTTTCGAAGGTCTCGGCGCGCACCTCCCCGAGGCCGTCGTCGCCGTCGAGGACCGACGCTTCTACGACCACTTCGGTGTCGACTTCGAAGGGCTCGCCCGCGCGGCCTGGACTGACTTGAGATCCTGGGAGGTGCAGGAGGGTGGCTCCACGATCACGGAGCAGCTCATGAAGAACCTCTATGTTCCCGAGGGCCAGCGTCTCGACACCTCTTTTCGCAGACGCTTTGTGCAGTCTGCGCTCGCTTTCGCCTACGAGCGCAAGCACACCAAGAACGAGGTCCTTACCGCCTACCTGAACACCGTGTACTTCGGGGACGGTGCCTACGGCGCTGAGGAGGCGGCGCAGCGCTACTTCGGCAAGAACGCCCGGGACCTCGACCTCTCGGAGTCGGCCATGCTTGCCGGGCTGCTCCACGCCCCTTCGACCTACGTGACCTGGGAGGGTGACGTTATCGAAGGGCAAGTCCGAGAGCGCCGCGATAGCGTCCTGAGACTTATGCAGGAACAGGGTATGATCTCCTCCCGAGAGCGTGAGGAAGCCGAGGCCCAACCCATGAAGTTCGCCCAGGAGCCGCCGCCGCAAGATCCGTCGTACACGCCTTTCCTGGAGAAGGTCGGACGCGAGGTGGAGGAGGAGCTGGGTTCGCGGGCGCTACGGCTCGGAGGACTGAGGATCCACACAACGATGGATCCCGACCTCCAGCACGCTGCCTTCGAGACCTCGAAAGACGTCCTCTCGGAACCGGACGACCCTTCCGCCGCCGTAGTGACCATAGAACCTCAGAGCGGGGCCATACGGTCTCTGGCCGGACAGGATGGGGACTTCAACCTTGCGCTCGACGCCAGGCGTCAACCCGGTAGCTCGTTCAAGCCCGTAGTGCTCGCCGCAGCCCTCAGGGAAGACATCTCTCCGGAGAGCACCTACATATCCCAGGACCTGGCCTTCGACTTCCAGGACGAGTATTACGAAGTACACAACTACGACTACGTCGAGCGGGGAGAGATCTCCATATCCGACGCCATGGCGGAGTCGGACAATACGGTGTTCGTGCAGCTTGCCGTCGACGTGGGATTGGAAGACGTCGTGAAGACAGCCGAAGAGTTGGGCATTACCACGCCCGTCGAGCCCTACCCGTCGACCGCTATAGGCGGCCTGGGGTCAGGCGTCAGCCCACTTGATATGGCCTCTGCCTACTCGACCTTCGCCGGTGGCGGTATCCACCGCGAGCCTTACGCAATCGAAAGAATCGACAGGAACAGCTACGGCCAGAGCGAGACGGTCTACGACCACCGGATCAGCGGTCGGCGCGTGCTCACGGGCAACGAGGCGGCGGTCGCTACCGAGGTCCTCAGGGGCGTAGTGGAGGACGGGACGGCGACGATGTTCCACGACCTGGACGAAGAGATAGGACATCCCTCAGCGGGCAAGACGGGGACCACGGACGACTTCGTTGACGCCTGGTACGTTGGCTACACCCCCCTTCTTTGCACCTCCGTGTGGGTCGGTTATGCGGAGGGCCGTCGCTCACTAGTCGGCGTCCACGGCTTACAGGAGCCGAACGGAGAGACCCTGCCCATGGATATCTGGTCAGGTTACATGGCCTCTGCTACGGCCGGGGACCTGGCGCTCGAGTTCCCCGAAGCCGACGCGGGCGAGCTCTACACCGTCGAGGGTGGGCTTTCGAGCGGCTTCTGAAAGCGGCATCGGGAAGGGTCACCCTTCCCGATGCCGCGCTGGTCAGCATTACAGCACCCTCCGACCTCCGCTTGACAGCACGGCGCTTCGCGCCTTTCAGCACGCGCCCTGTCGGACGCTTTCAGCACTAGCCTGCGCGGGCGCAGGCTGACAAGCTGAAATGCTGATCTAGAATGACTCTATGGACTTGCAGAGGCTATATGCTGGATCTTTCATAGATTGGGAGGCGGTCGCCGCGTCCTGGAACAAACGCACCGTTCCCTCGCGGCTACTACTCTTCGCCGCCCGTCGCTACCTCGATGAGAGGGGCGGTAGCGTCGATTCCGGTCGTTACGGGGTCCTGGCATCGGCCCAGCTCCCTGAGGAGATCAAACGGGCCTTCGCCTCGCCACCAGAACGCGACGCGCCAACCTCGCGCCGCTGGGGCGAGTTCGTCGACGCCGCCGTCGCCGCCGAGCTGGAGATGGTCTCATACGGCGAGAGACCGCCGCTCTTGCACGAGCTGCGGGCCGGCCTGAACCAGGCCGCAGCGGAGGCAGGCCCCCTTACCGAGAAGGGCAGATGGTTCCTCGCCAGGCGCGACGCCCTCCCAGGGACCGACCTTCCCGACGATCCCGGATATCTGCCGATTTGAGGTATCAGCATTTCAGCACACTACGCCCTTCGGGCTTCGCTCGTCAGCCCGCTCCGGCTACGCCTGGGCTTGTCAGCACGCCACCTCCCTCCGGTCGGCGGCTCTCAGCACTTCAGCCAAATCCTTCCGTAGCCTTCCGACAAGTTTGGAATCCGACCTCCGCCTCAATCGTCCTTAGTGCGCTGCAGGGCAAGGCCGGAACCAATAAGCTGACAAGCGAGGGCCTGAAAGGCCCGAGGCGTGCTGACAAGGCGCGAAGCGCCATGCTGACATACAATCATTCTCGTGCCACGCGTGGGGCGGGCCAAGGAAGGAGAGGTCAAAGTTATGGAATCGATACCCAGTGCGAGCTACAGCCTCACCTTGAGGGTCGAGTTTCCGCACGAGGCAGGAGCCCTCGGGAAGATTCTGACGACCATAGGGGATGCTGACGGGATGGTCGGCGCCGTCGACATCGTGCGCATGCGCCGGGACAGGACCACCCGCGATATTACCGTCAACGCCCGTGACTCCGAGCATGGCCAGCAGGTGGTCCAGGTCGTCGAGGACCTGCCCCAGGTCAGGGTCATAAACGTCTCGGACAGGACGTTCCTCATGCACCTTGGGGGTAAGATCGAAGTCCGTTCCAAGCTCCAGATCCGCACCCGCGACGACCTCTCTATGGTCTATACGCCTGGTGTAGCGCGCGTCTGCAGGGCGATAGCTAGCGACCCGGAGAGGGCTTTCAACCTTACCGTAAAGCGCAATACGGTCGCTGTGGTCTCTGACGGTACTGCCGTCCTCGGGCTCGGGGACATAGGGCCACGGGCCGCGATGCCCGTGATGGAGGGCAAGGCGGCGCTCTTCAAGCAGTTCGCGAACGTGGACGCGTTCCCGATCTGCCTCGACACCAAGGATACGGACGCGATAGTGGAGACAGTCAAGAACCTGGCGCCGGCGTTCGGTGGCATAAACCTGGAGGACATCTCGGCCCCGCGGTGCTTCGAGGTCGAAGAGCGGCTGAAGAAGGATCTGGACATCCCTGTCTTCCACGACGACCAGCACGGCACGGCCGTCGTAGTGCTGGCGGCCCTGATCAACTCCCTCAAGATCGTGGATAAAGATTTAGAAGACCTCCGCATGGTCGTGAACGGCGTCGGCGCCTCGGGGGTGGCCTGCGCCAAGATCATCATGGCGGCTGGCGCGAAGAACATCGTCGGCTGCGACTCTAAGGGTATCGTCCACGAGGGGCGCGAGGACCTAAACGAGTCCAAGCGGTGGTTCGCCGAGAACACCAACCCCGAGGGAAGGACCGGCGACCTCCCTGACGCCGTCGCCGGGACGGACCTCTTCCTCGGGCTCTCGGTGCCAGATGTACTCACCGTCGAGCACGTCGAGAGCATGAACCCTGACCCCATCATCTTCGCCATGGCCAACCCCGACCCCGAGATAAGACCCGAGGTCGCGATGGGGAAGGCGAGGATCATCGCAACAGGCCGCAGCGACTACCCGAATCAGATCAACAACGTGCTCTGCTTCCCCGGCATCTTCAGGGGCGCCCTCGATGTCAGGGCCCGTGAGATAGACGAGCCAATGAAGCTCGCAGCGGCCGAGGCGATAGCAAGCGTGATCCCAGCGGAAGACCTCTCGGAGGACTACATCATCCCTTCCGTCTTCGACGAGCGGGTCGCTCCCGCCGTCGCAGAAGCGGTCGCCAACAAGGCCAAGGAGACGGGCTCGGCCAGGCGCATCCAGGAGCGCGCTGAGACTGGCCTGAAGGTGACCAGCTTCTAGAGGCCCACCGCGTCTGGACTTCTACTGGCTGCGGCATAGAATCTGGGCATGAGGAAGGTGTGCCAGATCTTCGTTTGCGCCACGCCGGGCGAGGGACGCTGCGGCGCGAAGGGCGGCGGCGAGCTGTTCGATATGTTCCGGGATGAGGTGGAGCGCTATGGCGTGGCGCCCTCTACTGTACTCCGCAACGCCTGCACCCGCCGCCACGAGGAAGGTCCTGTCGTGTTCGCCTACCCCGACGACGTCTGGTATACACGCGTAACACCCGAGGACGTGCCCGAAATAGTAGAACGTCACCTGGCGCCTATGCGGGTGGAGAGCTAGTCAGCACACTCCAGTCTCCGGTTTCAGCTTGTCAGCACTTCAGCTGACATTTGGAATCGATAAGATCACTTGCGCGATGTATGACTTTCATTCCCGGGCAAGCGAGAATTCACCAAGGTAGGATCTCCAGGAGTGAATCTACTGGATTGCGCATTGGTGGGATGCCTCACAGCCCATCTTTGGTCTTGCTAACGGCTGAAGGTTCTTGGCTACCGAAGCCGAGCCGTCCGAGGGTACGCTCCATCGCCCAGTCTGCGCCGGTGAGTATCCTGTCGCGCCGGCTCTTCATGTAGTAGAGAAGGACGCTTCTGTAAAGAGCCTGTGCCGCAGGGCCTCGCAGCCTGAGGCCAACGGCGTCGGCCACGGCGCTCTCAGGGCCGAGGCTCACGACGTAGCCCCGGTCGAAGAAGCGGAAAGGCGGCCTGCCGCGCTTGCTCTCTGCCCCACGCAACCGGCGCTTGAGGTCCCGTGCGACCCACGGTCCCTGCTGCACGGCGACGGAGGCGGTGGGGGGCAGGGGACCGAGGCGCGGATGGGTGTATACCCCGGCGTCGCCGGGCACGTAGACCTCAGGATGATCCGGCAAGGTAAGGTGCTCGCCCACATGCGAGCGGCCCGCCGCGTCGTGCTCCCCTGGCAACCCTCTCACCAGGGGTGAGGCCTCGACGCCGGCCGTCCAAATTCGGGTGGCCGCCTTCAGCCAATCTTCGCCGGCGAGAACGCCCTCGGCGCTCGCGGTCTCTACGGGGGTGTTCAGCCGCACTTCTACGCCGAGGCCAGAGAGCGTCTTCCTCGCGACGCTGTCGAAGTAGGGGTCTAGCCAATCCATCAGCCGGTGCGTAGCCTCGAGCAGCACGACACGCGGTACTTCGGACGGCCTGCGATGGGAGCGTTTCCCTAGATAGTCGAAGAGGGCTGCTACCTCGGCGGCGACCTCCACGCCCGTCGCCCCACCGCCAACGATGGCCACGGTCAGAGTGCCCTGTGGCGGCCTGGGCCCTGGGCTCGTGGCACGCCGCCAGGCATCGCCAACGGCATCGCGCAGGCGCAGCGCATCGTCCAGGCTCCAGAAGGAGTGGAAGTAATCCTGCAGCAGTGGTCCAGGCTCCGCAGCGACGCTGCCAGGGTTGAGGACCAGATACTCGTAGCCGACGGGGCCTTCCGGGGTTTCGAGGGTCTTCTGTGTGAGGTCTATACCCGAGACTTCCGCGTGAAGGAACTCGCAAACCCCGGCGCAGATCGGGGCAATGGGTGAGCTTACGGTCCTGGGATGCACCCGGCCGACTGCGACCTCGTGGATCAGGGGCACGAACGTGTACTCTTCCCTGCGGTCTATCAGCAGGGTCTCGCCGGGTCTTCGCAGGGCCGGAGGGAGGTGCCTGAGCAGGGAGGCTCCTGCGAACCCGGCCCCGAGGACGACCACGCGCGCACTGCGCCTGACGCTCACGCTACGAGCCATCCATGAGAGCTTCCCTTTGGCACGTCCCTGTTTCCTTCACTACACCCTTCATCTTCCGGGAGTATATCGTTCGGGGTGCCCCTTCTCGGCGAGACGCTTTACAAAACGCGCGCCCGAACGTAGACTGCACGGATCGCCTGCTGATGGGGTGCCGGCGGTCTAAGGGGTGTCAGGAAAACGGGGAACGACCCCTCCGGG
>DASTKM010000120.1:0-7895 GCA_035715885.1 Rubrobacter sp. | reverse complement strand
GAGGAGAACAGCGTGGAGTCCATCGCCTTCCCCGCCATCTCGACCGGGATCTTCGGCTACCCGGTCGAGGAGGCGGCGGGGGTGGCGCTCGGGACGATGCGGGAGGAGGCCAACGGTTTGGAGCACGTGCGCCTGATCAGGTTCGTTCTCCACAGCGCCTCCGACCTCCAAGCCCACGAGAGGATACTCTCCGAACTCGAGTAGGCGTCTTGCGGAAAGATCCAACCTGCCTAAAGTGTCTCTACAGCGGCGTGCACGAGGCTTTGAGCCTTACGCACGACGAGCCGTCAGCACATCAGCAGCTGGCTGACCGGCGCCGGATAAGGAAGGGTCTTATCCTTCTCTCAGAAGGACCTGGGGAGGCCGAGCACGTGCTCGGCGCTGTAGGAGAGGATGAGGTTCGTCGAGATCGGGGCGACCTGGTAGAGACGCGTCTCGCGGAACTTGCGCTCTACATCGTACTCGGCGTCGAAGCCGTAGCCGCCGAAGGTCTGAAGGGTGGCGTTGGCCGCCTCCCACGAGGCGTCGGCGGCCAGGAGCTTCGCCAGGTTCGCCTCGGCACCGCACGGCTCTCCCCGGTCGAAGAGGGAGGCTGCCTTCTCCACCATCAGCGAGGCGGCTTCGACGTTCGCGTAGGCCCTTGCTATGGGGAACTGGACGCCCTGGTTCTCGCCGATCCTACGTCCGAACACCTCGCGCTCTCCGGCGCGTTCTGTGGCCTTCTCTATGAACCACCTCCCGTCGCCCACGCACTCAGCGGCGATGAGGATACGCTCAGCGTTCATGCCGTCGATGATGTAGCGGAAACCTTCTCCCTCTTCACCGATAATGTTCTCCGCAGAAAGCCGTAAGCCTTCGAAGACAAGCTCGCTGGTCGCGTTGTTCATCATCACGCGCCTCGGTCTCACGGTGAGGCCTTCTGCCTCCCTTAGGTCCACGAGGAAGACGGAGAGGCCGCCGGAGCGTTTTTCGACCTCCTCGACGGGTGTTGTGCGGGCGAGCAGGATCATGAGGTCAGACTGCTCGACCCTGGAGATGTAGATCTTGCGCCCGTTCACGACGTAATGGTCGCCCTCGCGCGTCGCCATTGACTTTATGGAGGTCGTGTCGGTTCCAGCTTCTGGCTCTGTGACGGCGAAGGCCTGCAACCTCAGATCTCCTCTGGCTATCTTCGGCAAGTACTCTGTTTTTTGCTCTTCGGAGCCATGCCTGAGGAGCGTGCCCATGGTGTACATCTGGGCGTGTGCAGGGCCCGCATTGGCCCCGCTCCGGTTGACCTCACCGAGGATCGCACATCCTGCCGAGAGATCGAGGCCCATACCGCCGTACTCCTCCGGTATGAGAGCGCCGAGGTAACCGGCCTCGGTCATCGCCGCGACGAACTCCTCCGGGTAGCGGCGCCCGCCGTCGAGACCGCGCCAGTACTCACCGGGAAAGCGGGAGCACACCTCCCTGACGCCCCGGCGTAGATCCTCGTAGGTCATGTTCCCTGACCATCTGCATCCCTGGTGCGACGGACCTTCGGCGCATGATCTCTCTTGTACACCATCACGGTTCGCATGAACGTTAGCACCGTCTTACCGTCCTGGTTGTAGCCCGTGGTCTTCACCTTAACTATGCCGACGTCGGGGCGTGAGCGCGACTCGCGTTTCTCGAGAACCTCGCTCCTAGAGTAGATGGTGTCCCCCTCGAAGACGGGGGCGGGAAGCCTCACTTCGTCCCACCCCAAATTGGCGAACACGTTCTGAGAGACGTCGCTAACGCTCTGTCCTGTTACCAGGGCGAGCGTGAAGGTGGAGTCGACGAGGGGTTTCCCGAACTCCGTCTTCTCTGCGTAGGCGTGATCCACATGTATCGGGGCGGTATTCTGGGTGAGGAGCGTAAACCACATGTTGTCGGTGGTCGTCACGGTGCGACCAAGAGGATGCTCGTATACGTCACCGACCTCGAAATCTTCGAAGAAGCGTCCTCGCCAGCCCTCTCTTACGGCCATACCACTCCCTCTCTTGCGCTGGGATTCACAATATAGCATCCACCGTTCGGAGCCTGGGTTGCGCCTATTGGCTGCTTGGTTGATGCTTACCTCAGTGCTGGTGAACCACAGGAGGTATGTGATGAACTCGGGAGATAGCGAACCACCCGCCGAGGTCTACAGGCGCTACCTGGAGTCGGGCGGGCTCGGCTACCAGCGCTGCGCCGGTTGCGGTGCCGGTTGCGGTGCCGCGGTCTTCTACCCGCGCGTTCTCTGCCCCGTCTGCGGGGAATCTGGTCTCACCTGGGAGATCAGCTCAGGCCTGGGGGTGGTCTACGCGACGACGGCTGTGTACAGGCGGGAGGGCGACCCCTATAACGTCGTCCTCGTCGATCTGGAAGAGGGCTTCAGGATGATGAGCCGCGTCGAGGGTGTGTCTGCGGAGAGGGTAGAGGTCGGGGCGAGCGTGATGCTCAGGGTAGACCGCGAAGATGATGACCCTTCCCCGCTCTTCGTGTTAAGAGGCGAGGGTCCGTGAGCCTGCGGGGTAAGGTGGCCGTCGTCGGGGTCGCTGAGGCTGACCTCGGCGAGGTCGGGCCGGGGTTCACGCCCCTGGATCTCATCGGGCAGGCTACCCTCCGCGCCCTGGAGGACTCCGGCCTGGACAAGTCTGATGTGGACGGCCTGTTCTCGGCCTCTGCCTACTATCATATGCCGACCCTCTCGGTCGGCGAGTACCTCGGTATAAGACCCCGTTAGTCGGACGCGACGAGCATGGGTGGCTCCTCATTCGTCTCCCACCTCTTGCACGCCGCCGCCGCGATAGACGCGGGGCTCTGCGAGGTCGCCCTCATAACCTACGGCTCGACGCAGCGCTCGGGCGGGGGACGCCTCGTCACAGGCTCGGAGACCGACCCCTACGAGGCCCCTTACAATCCCCGCTACCCCGTCAGCATGTACGCCCTTGCCGCATCCCGGCACATGCACGAGTATGGCACCACGCGCGAGCAACTTGCCGAGGTCGCCGTCGCCGCCAGAGAGTGGGCGAAGCTCAACCCGAAAGCATTCATGCGCGAGGACCTAACCGTGGAGGACGTACTCTCTTCGCGCATGGTCTCCTCGCCTCTCAGCGTCAGGGATTGCTGTCTCGTCACCGACGGGGGCGGGGCGGCAATCGTAACCTGCGCCGAGAGGGCCAGGGACCTCGAAGTGACACCCGTCTATCTGCTTGGGGCCGGTTAGGCCCACTGGCACCGTAGCATAAGCCAGATGCCCGACCTCACGGTCTCGGCCGCCGTAGAGTCGGGGCCGCGGGCCTACGCGATGGCCGGCGTAGGACCGGAAGACGTCGACGTGGCGATGCTCTACGACGCCTTCACCAAAAACACCGTGTTGTTCCTGGAGGATCTTGGATTCTGCGAGAAAGAGGAGGGTGGGGCCTTCGTCTCGGGCGGCAGGATCTCACCGGGGGGAGAGCTCGCCGTCAACACCAGCGGGGGTGGTCTCTCATACAATCACCCTGGCATGTACGGGCTGCTCCTGATCGTCGAGGCCGTGCGTCAGCTCCGCGGGGAAAGTGGCGACCGCCAGGTGGAGAACCCAAATATCGCCCTCGTCCACGGAAACGGGGGCGTCCTCTCCAGCCAGGTAACCGCCCTCCTCGGCTCCGAGAGAGCGCTCTGAACGGTGCTACTCAAGGCATGAAGTCGACAAACTCAAGAGAAGATTAAGCAGGGGACGTTCGTTGTTCGCCTCCTCAAGAGCTGGGAGCCGGCGTGGTAGACTCTCCACATGACTGATACGCCAAGGAAGATACAGAAGACGGAAGAAGAGTGGCAGGACCAGCTCACCCCCGAGCAGTACCGCATAACGCGGATGAAGGGCACAGAGCGGCCCTTCAGTGGTGAGTACTACAACAACAAAGAGGAAGGAGTCTACCGCTGTGTGGCCTGCGGAACGCCCCTCTTCGCGTCGGCCACCAAGTACGATTCCGGTACGGGCTGGCCGAGCTTCTGGGAGCCACTCGACGAAGCAAACGTCGAGACGGAAGAGGATCGGAGCCTCTTCATGCGCCGCACTGAGGTACACTGCGCCGTCTGCGGCGCCCACCAGGGACACGTCTTCGAGGACGGACCGGCCCCTACGGGCCAGCGCTACTGCATCAACTCCGCCGCACTCCGCTTCGACCCAGAAGCCAAACCAGAGTAACTCCGAAGCTGTACGTCGAGAAGAGGATCGGCGCTTGGGCTAACACCCTGGCCTCGTCGTATACTTCCGAGCGGTAGGCTCGATGATCAGAGGCAGGACTCTGGGGTTGCGAGAGGGGATAGAGAGCTCGGCCCGCGAAACGGATGCGGCCGCAAGCGAATTCGAGATCGACGAGCCCTTCACGAGCCTGCTCTCGACTACGCGGGCCGTGCTCTTCTCACCGCAGCGCTTCTTCGACGAGTTGCCGCCGGATGGGCCACTCGGAGCGCCCGTACTCTACTTCCTGATCTGCTCGGCGATCACGGCGGTTATCAGTGTGGTTGCCAGCCTCATCTTCCTCGCCGTGCCTGTGGGGATCGCCGTGGCAACCGGCTCATTGGACGCAGGACTGCTCATTCGCGTCCTGACGATATTCGTACTCGCATCGTTGGTGGTCTTGCCTGCATTGTTCATCGCCGGCTTCTTCGCATCGGTGCTCGTCCTGCACGCCTTTGTCCGCCTCATCGCAGGACGTGATCAGAGAGGTCTGCCCGCCACCTTGCGCGTATCTTGCTACGCAGTAGGGGCCCCAGTGGCGGTAGCCTGGATACCCCTGGCCGGCATCCTGGCCGTTTTCTACTGTTTCTATCTGCATACCATCGGTCTGAAGCGCGTGCACAGGATTTCCACCGCCAGATCTCTCGGATCCACCCTGATCCTCGCAACACTCCTGCTCGTGCTGGCGGCAGTAGTGGCCGTCTACGACTACAATGCGATTCGTGAGGTAATGAAATAGCCGGTCTCCCAGCAACTGAAAAGCTGACAAGCGCAGTGTCCGGAAGCCTTCCGGACACTGCTTTCAGCGACGCCAGCGCTCCCTGGCCTCGCGGTAGAGGTCGCCACCGTAGAGGTCGTTCACGACGACTACCGGAAACTCTTCTACGAAGAGGCGGTGGATCGCCTCAGCCCCGAGGTCTTCGTAAGCGATGACCTCGGCCTCCTTCACGCAGTCCGCCAGAAGCGCCGCCGTACCCTCGACGGCCCCGAAGTACACGCTACCGTGCTCCCTCATCGACTCGATCACCGCCTCGGAGCGCACTCCCTTGCCTATCATTCCCCTCAAACCGCGTTCGATCAGGAGTGGTGCGTAAGGGTCCATCCTCGACGCGGTCGTTGGCCCTGCGGGTCCCAAGGCGTAACCGGGTCGCGCCGGGGCTGGGCCCGAGTAGTATACGATGTTTCCTTCCGGATCCAGGGGTAGCGGTTTTCCTGCCTCTATCGCCTCTTTCATCCTGGCATGGGCCGCGTCGCGGGCTATGTAGATCACCCCGTTGAGGCGGACGACGTCGCCTGTCCTCAGAGGCTCTAGCTCCTCTTTGGAGAGCGGCGCTTCCAGCCTGATGGGCGCGGGACTCACAGTTCGGCCGAGGCCGTGCGGTGGGAGTGGCAGTCGAGGTTGACGGCGACGGGGAAGGCTGCGATGTGGGTCGGAAAGCTCTCGATGTGCACCGCGAGCGCCGTCTGCGTGCCGCCGTAGCCGGCAGGTCCTATGCCTGTGGCGTTGATCTCGTCGACTAGCTCGCGTTCGAGATCGGCCAGATCGGGATCGGGGTTGGGCTCGCCGGAAGGACGGGTAAGCGCTTTCTTGGCGAGTACTGCCGCCTTCTCGAAAGGGCCGCCCATACCGATCCCGACGGTGAGCGGCGGGCTGGCGTTTGGGCCAGCCCTCTCGATGGTCTCGACGACGAACCCCTTCATCGCAGGGAGGCCCTCCGCGGGGGTGAGCATCTTGAGGGAGCTCATGTTGTCGCAGCCCGCGCCCTTGACGAGCAGCGTGAGCTTCAGGCCGTCTCCAGGGGCCGGTTCGTAGTAGACGACGGCCGGGGTGTTGTCGCCCGTGTTCGTCCTGTCTATGGGGCTCCTGACGATAGATTTTCTGAGGTAGCCCTCCTCATAGCCTCGGCGGACGCCTTGGTCTATGGCGGCTCCAATGTCTCCGCCCGAGATCCTGACTTCGCTCCCCAGCTCGACGAAGAACACAGCATATCCCGTGTCCTGGCAGAAGGCGATGCACCGATCGCGGGCCACCTCGGCGTTCTCCAGGAGGCGTTCGATCACCTCGCGCCCGAGTTCGGACTCCTCGGCTTCGAGGGCGCGTCTCAGGGCGGCAAGGTGCTCCTGCGGCAATCGCGTGTTGGCCTCGATGCACAGATCGCGCACCGCTTCGATTACCGAGCTGACCGCTATTTCGCGCAACGGCTTAGCACCTCGACCTCATCGGGCAAAGATTAGCATCGGAGGCGTCCCGCTTCCTGCCTCTTTCGGTGGAGGTCTTTCGAAGAGAGACTCTCGTAACGCTTTGCGTAACGAACGCGAGGCGTTCGTCAGGTAGAGTGCAGTCTGCCTTGCGACACTGGAGACGGAAATGCCTGGCAGAGACATTTCATCTGGAGGACCAAACAGCCCGAGTGGGCTGCGCCCACAGGGAGGCGACGCAAGAGGGGAGACGTGAGACAATTACTTGGCAGATTTCTGTTAGAGGGCATTTCGTAACGCTTTTCGTAACGTCTGGCAGACGCTTGGCATCTACAATCAGCCTAGAGGAGGTCACTTGTGAGGACACATCAGAGAAACAGATGGGGTTTCTGGCAGAGCCTGTTGGGGCGCGATGGTGAAAATAAGAGCCCCCAAAAGATCCCACATCATCATCGTGATCATGATGATGATGAAGAGCCCCTCTCTGAGGCTACCCTCCAAGAGGAGCACCACCACCAGGAGCAGAAGCAGGCTCCCCAGCTTCAGATAGCACCAAACGATCCCATCGTGGCTTACTTGGCCAGCGCTTCTGGGGTTGTTGAGATCGACAAGCTAGACCTCCATTCGCCTGCTCTCGATGCCATGAAGGCTTCCCAGATCAAGGTGGTTGTGCCTCTGGTTAGCCAGGGGGAGTTGATCGGGCTTCTCAACCTTGGACCTCGCCTCTCCCAGCAGGAGTACTCAGCAGATGATCGCAAGCTCCTCAACGACCTGGCGACCCAGACAGCACCTGCTGTGCAGGTAGCCCAACTGGTGCGCCAGCAGCAACGACAAGCCCAGGAGCGTGAGCGCATCGAGCAGGAGCTTAGGGTAGCTCGGCTCATCCAACAGACCCTCCTTCCCAAGGAAGTGCCTGATCTTGAAGGCTACAAGCTCGCTGCTTACTACCAGCCAGCAAGGGAGGTAGGAGGGGACTTCTACGACTTCCTCAAACTCGATGATGAGCACCTTGGGCTGGTGGTAGGTGACGTTACAGACAAGGGAGTACCAGCAGCCATAGTGATGGCCACAACCCGTACCATGCTCAGGGCATCAGCCCAGCGTCTTGACTCCCCAGGAGAGGTCCTAAAGCGGGTAAACGACGTGATAGTGCGCGACATCCCACCCAACATGTTCATCACGTGCTTGTATGCCATCCTTGATCTAGAGAGTGGAGTACTACGCTACGCCAACGCAGGCCACGACCTTCCCTACAGGAGGAGGAGGAGGAGCAGTTCCAATAATGGAGGTGGGGCAGAGGAGCTAAGGGCAACGGGGATGCCCTTGGGGCTATTGCCAGGGATGAGTTACGAGGAGAAGGAGATAGTACTGGATAGGGGAGATTCGGTATTGTTCTACAGCGATGGATTGGTGGAGGCACATGACCCCCACAGGCAGATGTTTGGCTTCCCTCGCTTGCAGGGGCTTGTGGGGGCGCACC
>DASTKM010000119.1:0-3851 GCA_035715885.1 Rubrobacter sp. | reverse complement strand
GCCGAGCGTTGCACGGGTTTGCAATTCCCGCATAGGCAAGGGTTTTCTGTTCCCTGCATTGCCCCCCATTGCACAGAGTTGCGTCCGGGTTAGGTTCAAATCAAGTCAGGAATCCATGGAGACGTCGCTGCTTTGTGCTCGTCAGATCATGCTAGCTCTGCCGCCGATTACTGCCATATCTGTGGCGCGCCAGGCCCGCGAAGAGTCCCAGAGGAACGGCCGTCAGGGCGCCCAGCGCGAAGAGCACATGGAAGGAACCCGCTTCCGCAAGCGGCGCCGCGGCCATGGTAGCTACCGCGCTCCCGGCAAAGAGTGCAGCGGCGAAGAGCGAGATCACGGTGGCACGCGCCTCCGGCACGACCTCGGTGGCCCAGGTCTGGAGAGTAGAGTGCATGAAGGCGAACCCCCCACCGACGAGTACCGCCGCCGCGCTCACGCTCGCGAGCGAAGGTCCTACGGCGCCCGAGGCGTAACCCAGCATGAGCATGCTGGCACCGATCAGGATCAGCACGCTCGCCCCGAGACGATGAGCGAGGAGCTTGACGGCCCTGGTCCAGCCGAGCACCGCAAGACCGTAGAGTCCGACCGCCAGCCCGGCCACCGCGGGGCTGAAGCCGACACTCTCGAGAGAAGGAGCGAGGAATGTCAAGAAGCCAAGTATCACCGCCCCTTCTACCAACGCAGTTCCTACCACCACCAGGGCCCAAGGCTGAGCGAGGACACGGCCAACCTGAACCAGTGGCCCCTCTCGCTTCTGTTCGGAGAAGGCCTTGGGCTCCGGCAATCGGACGAGCAGGAAGGCAAGCGCAGCACCTGCGAGGGCAGGAGCCGCGAAGGCGATCCTCCAGGCGTCGAGGTATGCAGCAACTCCCCCGAAGACGGTTGCCAAGGCCGTGCCCACGGCCGAGGCGGCCATCAGGTCGGCGAGCGCCTTCTGCCGAGATCCCATACCGACCGTGTCGCCGATATAGACCAGGGAGGCCGGTATCACCGCAGCGAAGAGTCCACCGGCGAACGCTCGTGCGGCGATCAGCACAGCCAGGTTCGGGGCCAATGCTGAGAGAACCCCCGCAACCGCGACCCCGAAGAGGGACATGCGCATCACACGCACGCGCCCGAGCCGGTCCGAGACCATACCCCATACGGGCTGCATCAAGCCATAGAACAGATAGTACAGGCTGGCCGTCGCCGCAACTTCGGTAAGCGACACCTGAAGGGAGGCGGCGATGGTCACGAGCATTGGGGCGACCGCGAAGCGGTCGAAGCTGCTAAAGAAAGCCGCGAACTGCAGGAGCCGTGGACCTCCGGAAGCCTCTCTCGGCGCACACACTATCGCGCTCCGTGTTTCATGTCTCGGGAGCGGGCTGCCGCCTCATTCTCGTACCAGGCCATACTTCTGCATCTTACCCACACTCCGAGGCAATGAAGCACCGATGGGCGACCCCCATACGGCTTCAGTACCGAATCGCCCGTCCTGCAAGCGCCATCGTGAGGGCAGCGGCAACGGCAACTATGGCCGGCAGAGCGTAGAGTCCAGCCGCTAGCGCGGAGAGATCGTAGATCGCTGGGGAGAGAACACTCTCAGAACCTGTTCCCAAGAGGTTGATCAAGAGAAGAACGCCTCCGAAAACTACTAGCAGCAGCGGCAGACTCCCTAGGTCTTCTCTGCTGGGTACGCTTCCCAACGCGAAGCTTAGGGACAGGTACGCCCAGATTGCAGCTAGCAGTGGAGTATCGGATAGAAACCCACTCGCGAGGATCCCCTCTACCACAGCCCCGGCAGAGGGTTTGGCGACCTCTTGAAATGTGAGGGGCGTGAGCAATGCGGTGACGAGCAGGAGTCCCAAAGGATTCACGAGTATCGGCGCCAACCCGATAATCGCTCCAATGGGGAAGGCGCGGCGCTCATGTCGGACGTAACCAAGCACCAGACGACCATCGTTCGACCTCCTGCCCGGCGAGAATGGTGCGAAGCGGGTGACCTTGGTTCTAGTGAGCACACAGGCCAGATAGTGAGCGCCCTCGTGAAGAACCACACCAGGAAATACCAGGAGGTAGAAGCCCACTCGGCTCATTACGCTCCCGCTACTACCGACCCGTGAAATCCTCATCAGGCGACCCATCACGTACGAGCCGGCAGCGTACAGGACGGCCAGTTCCATAGCAAAGAGGAGCTCTACTCCCAGCATTGCTCCGCCGTCTATCACGCTCCGGTCAACTACCTTTGAAGATCTTCATGGCTCAGATTCTATGACCTTGTACCTCGGAGGTCTGAACGTCGCTTAGGTAAGCGTGCAGGTAAGATACCTGCCCGGTATGGTTCAATGAGGAGATGAAATTCGGTATTTCAACGTTCGTAACGGACGAAGGAATCGCGCCAGGAGCCCTGGCCAGAGCGATCGAAGAGCGTGGCTTCGACTCTCTGTTCATCGCCGAACACACCCACATCCCCCTCAGCCGAAAGTCCCCCTGGCCCCGCGGCGGCGAGCTGCCACGCAGGTACTACCGGACCCTTGACCCCTTCATCACGCTCACCGCCGCTGCCGCTGCAACCGAACGCCTGCTGCTCGGCACGGGGGTGGCCCTAATAGTCGAGCGAGACCCGATCATCACGTCCAAGGAAGTTGCTAGCCTGGACCTCGTATCCGGGGGACGAGTAATCTTCGGCGTCGGCGTGGGCTGGAACCGCGAGGAGATGGAGAACCACGGCACCGACCCCCGCACCCGCGGCAAGCTGACGGACGAGCGCATATGGGCGATGATAGAGATGTGGACTAAAGATGAGCCGGAATTCCATGGCCGGTACGTGGACTTCGACCCGATCGGCATGTGGCCCAAACCGGTGCAGAAGCCATACCCGCCGATCTACGTCGGAGGCGGGAGGAGGGCCTTCGAAAGGATCGCCAAGTTCGGCGACGCCTGGCTAGCGAACGGGCTTCCGCCAAACAAGCTCGAACCGATGATGGGCGAACTGCGGGATGTTGCGGGGAGGGACGTGCCGGTGACAGTGTTCAACGCATCTAGCGATCACGAAGATCTGGAGGCATACAGGCGGCTGGACGTGGAGCGAGTCTTGCTAGGTCTGCCGACGCTGCCCGAAAGCGAAACCTTGAAGCAACTCGACAATCTCGCTGACCCAACATGGGGCTTCCGTCCCTAATTGACCGAAGAACGGGTGGATCATGTAATTCTCGCAAGTACTCAGGCTAATCGTTCCTGCTAAAGTGCGCACTAGCCATGGCCCGACGACCGAGGAGATCTTACAAGGGTACCGTGAGGGATCGAACGCGTCGGGACGCGAGGAACCAAAGGCGCCGGCGACGACGTCGCCGAGGTTGGCCGCTGCTGATATTCGGCCTTCTGTTGTGCCTCCTGGTAGCCGATTACTTTCTATGGGACTCTGAGCGATCGGCTATGCCTCCAGCGATTGCGTCCGTGGATCGCCCAACCTCTGCGAAACCACCGCAACCTCCAGCACCCGAACGAGCCCAAGCCGTAGAGGAGTTGCGCTCCAAGCTCTCAGTCATCTCCCAGTCCCACGCAGGGACACATGGGGTGATGGTCTTCGATCCCTATTCTGGCAAGACGGTATCACTCAACGCTGATCGGCCCTTCGTGGCTGCAAGCCTTAGCAAGCTCTACGCTCTGCTTACGCTCTACAGAGCCGCTTCCCGAGGTGAGTTGAGCCTGGACGACAAGATCACTATGCGCTCCTCGGATGTCTGGGCCTACGGCACCGGCGCGCTCTACAAACATCCTGTCGGCTACACCATGACCCTGCGCGAGTGCGCAAAGTTCATGATCAAGGAGAGCGACAATACCGCAGAGCTGATGCTCAACCGCTATCTGGA
>DASTKM010000118.1:0-19537 GCA_035715885.1 Rubrobacter sp. | reverse complement strand
AGAAGAGTTGCCCCCCGTCAGCCTGTACAAGATCGGGGACGCCTACTTCGTCAAGGACGGCAACCACAGGGTCTCGGTAGCCCGCCAACAGGGCATCGAGATGCTCGACGCCGAGGTCATAGAGCTCCGCAGCAGGGTGCCTGTGAACTCGGCGCTGACGGCCCGCGACCTGCTCCACAAGCTCGAGCACCGCCACCTTCTGGAGCGGCTACCCATCGACCGTGTGCTACCCGAGATAGAGGTCGAGTTCTCCGATGTCGCTGACTACAGGAGGCTCGCAACCTACATCGAGGCGCACGGCTTCAGGGTCTCCCAGCTCTGGAAGCGCTACGTCTCACCGGAAGAGGTCCTTAGGGACTGGTACGAATACGATTACTGCCCGATCGCAGAGATGATCAGGGAGGAACATATCCTCGACTCATTCCCCGACCGCACCGAGCTCGACCTGTACCTCTGGATCGTCTACCACCGCGAGCGCCTGGCGCTGGAGGCGCGCGACGAGAAGATCTCACCTCAGGCCGCCAAGGACGACATCTTGAAGAACGTCCCCCGCCGACGACGCCGGCCCTGAACCGGGACTTGCCACAGGGGACGACGGAGAGACGCCGCGTCGTCCGGCTCGTGCGCCGCCCTGCATCAGGCTTATAATCCTCGTGGTCGGGCTGCTCTGTCGACCGGGCCGCCGATCTTAGCGCAAAGTTAGAGAGCACTCAGCAGCGAAGGGAGCGATATGGACACTTTTTCCGAAGGACCGTCCAGGCAACCCGAGAGGCCTGCAGAGGAGCCCAGGAGGCGGCGCAGGTGGCCCTTTGTAGTCGGAGGTCTCATGGCACTAGGTCTGATCGGCCTGGCCATCTTGGCGGTAGTCCTGATCCTGGCGGCTGGCGGCCCGACAGCCCCCGCCGTCTACGCTGAGGAATACGTGGCCGGCGACGGAGCGTCCAGGATAGCTGTTGTGCCCGTCGAGGGTACGATCGCCACTGCCGATAACACCGTGGGCGGAATACAGCCGACGACCACGCCGGAAGGCCTCGCGGATGCCTTACGCCAGGCGGGGCAGGACACGAGCGTCGTGGCCGTAGTGATAGAGGTCAACTCGCCCGGTGGTGGGGTGACGGCGAGCGACGAGATGCACCAGAGCATCCTGGATTTCAGGGAGAACACTAGTAAGCCGGTCGTCGTCTCCATGGGAGATACGGCGGCCTCGGGCGGCTACTACATCGCGACCGCGGCCGACCGCATCGTCGCCAACGAGACGACCCTGACGGGCTCATTGGGCGTCATTATCCCGCTCAACAACTTCGCAGAGGCCGCTGAAAAGTACGGCATAAGGCAGGTCGTCATAAAGAGCGGTAAGTACAAGGATATGGGTAGCGCCTTCCGCGAGATGAGGCCGGACGAGCGTGAGATCTTCCAGTCCATCGTGAACCAGGATTACGCCGAGTTCGTCGAAGTGATCTCCGAGGGCCGCGGCATCCCGGAGGAAAGGGTGCGTGAGATCGCAGATGGCCGCGTGTACTCGGGCAGCCAGGCTAGGGATCTTGGACTCGTTGATTCCTTCGGGGGCCTCGACGAAGCTTCCGCCACCGCGGGCAGGCTCGCCGGCGCTAGAGATACGACCGTGGTCCGATACGTGCAGGAGCCGACCCTGACCGAGACCCTGCTAGCGCGCCTGGCCCCGCAGGAGCCGCAGGCCCAGCAGATCATGGAGGCCACAGGGCTCGATCTGGAACCGAAGCCTTACTACCTCTACTTGCCCGGAGCCTGACCCCTACCAAAACCCACTGTAACTCTCCGCTACTCTAAATGGCGGATGCGCCTGGCGCCGAAGTATCCCTCTATGTTCTCCATCTTGCTCTCGACCACCTTCTGGTAAGCGTAGTAAGAGGAAGCATGCAGCACGTATCCGTTGCCGCTGTACATCGCCACGTGGGTAATTGGGTTGTCCGGACCGTTCTCCTTGAAGAAGACCAGGTCACCACGCTGGAGGTTGTCCCTGGATACCCACTTGCGGTCCTTGTGCCAATACTGTTCTGTCGGATTGTCTGGCAGCTCCTTGCCGAATTGCTGGTAGACAAGCCTTGTAAAGCAGGAGCAGTCTTCCTTCTCGTAAGCCCAGCAGGCATCGGGTGGAGAGTGGTAATAGGGGGTGCCGATGTGCGTTCTACCGTACCGTACTATGTCCCGGCGCTCAATAGCAGTGTTCGAGGCGCCGTAAAGATTCTTGCCGGAACCCGCGCTGCCTTCGGCTGGCGCAAGGTCCTTGGGTGGCGGGGAGGCAGCTCCCCTGACGAGCGCGACAGCGTCGGCGATGACCTCGCCAGAGCCGCCCCCTGGGGAGATGCGCACGACGTAGCGATCTCCAGCCTTCATCTCGTAGGTGCCGAGTTTGACCCACATGCCCCCGTCGCTGGTCTGGTTCGCCTCTATCCACTTCGTGCCCCTGACGGTCTCCACGCCGAATCTCGCAGCGCTGCTGTTGCCTTTTCGGGCCGGCCACCAAGCGTAGAGGGCGTAGTCGCCGCTTGTGGGGGTCTTCAGCTTGAAGCGTGCGTCGCTGCTGGAGGCCCCCGCTGAGACGTATTTGCCTCCGTGGGCCCAAACGTCACTCCCACCTTGCTTCCACCCTGGTGCCTCGAAACGCAAGGAGTTCGTGTTGTCCACGACCTGCGAGTAGTCAGGCAGGCGCTCCTCCTCCGCCATGTCGCTCTTGGCCGCGCGCCGCTCGGCCTTGGAGGGATTAGCCCCCGTGACCGTGCCTTGCGAGACCGAAAGCTGCGATGTGTTATTCGTGGTCTGTGCCCCAGCCGAAAGTGTTGCCATTGAGACCAAGAGTGCAGCAAGAACAGCCAACGATATGATCAAACCGAGCCGACGCATGAGGCCCCCCTCCAACGTTCGTACTTGCGTAGGCGCCATTGTACCGACGCCGTGATAGAAAAGCACTAGTTTGGTAAAGAATTTTTCAGATTCTTTAACCGGGAGTTACATGCGGGTAATGAAAGTTGCGAAAGTGGGGCGCCGGATGGCGCCCCACTTTACCTGAAGATCCGCGTCAGGCGCCGGGTTTTACGAGCGCTCGACGACTTCTTGGTCACCGGCAGGGTCGGAGAGCCAGCGCGTTATCTCCACCTTGTTCTCGGTAAAGAAGCGCACCCCGTCCTTGCCTGTGGCGTGCAGATCCCCGTAGAAGGAGTTCTTCACCCCGTTGAACGGGAAGAACGCCATCGGGGCGGCGACCCCGACATTGACCCCGAGCATTCCTGCCTCGACCCTCTCCCTCCAGTGCCTTACGGCCGCACCGTCTTCGGTATAGATGGAGCAGGCGTTGCCGAAGTGCGAGCCGTTCGTGAACTCGATGGCCTCATCTAGCGTGTCCACACGAACTACGGAGAGGACGGGACCGAAGATCTCCTCGCGGCCGACCCGCATCTCCTTCGTCACACGGTCCAGGAGGGTCGGACCCATAAAGAAACCATCCTCTAGAGGCGCCTCCCTGCCGTCGAGTACGACCTCGGCCCCCTCCTCCTCGCCGAGGTCGATGTAGGAGCGGACCTTATGGCGGTGGGAGTCGCGGATGACGGGGGTGAGCTCGGAGCCTTCTTCGGCTCCGGGACCGACCTTCATCGAGGCTGCGGCCTCCTTGAGCCTTTCGACGAGATCGTCCGCGACCCCGCCGACGGCCACCAGCACGCTGCCGGCCAGGCACCGCTCGCCGGCGTTACCGTAGGCCGAGGATATTATGTTCGGGACGGCCTTCTCCAGTATGGCATCTGGCATGACGAGCATCGAGTTCTTGGCCCCCGCGAGCGCCTGCACCCGCTTGCCGTGGGCACAACCGTGCGTGTAGACGTGCTCGGCCACTGGATGGGACCCGACGAATGAGACGGCCTCTATGCCTGGATGCTCGAGGATTCCATCCACGACCTCCCTCGCCCCGTTGACGATGGAGAAGACACCATCGGGCAATCCCGCTTCGGAGAGAAGCTCGCCCAGCCTCACCGAGCACATAGGCGTCCTCTCCGAAGGCTTGAGTATGTAGGCGTTGCCGGCCCCTATAGCCACCGGCAGGGTCCACAGAGGCACCATGCAAGGGAAGTTGAATGGGGTTATGGCCGCAACCACCCCGAGGGGATAGCGCCAGGAGGAGTTGTCTATGCCCTTCGCCACGTCCCTGACCGTCTCGCCCATCATAAGGGTCGGCATCCCACACGCAAACTCGACGACCTCTATGCCGCGCCTGACCTCCCCTGCGGCGTCTGCGGCGTCCTTGCCGTTCTCGAGAGTGACCAGGTCCCTCAACTCCTCGAAATGCTCCTCAAGGAGCGCCTTGAAAGAGAAGAGGACCCTAGCCCGCTCGACGACCGGGGTGGCGGCCCAGGAGGAGAACGCTTCCCCTGCCTTCCTTACGGCGCGGTCGACGTCATCTCTCGTCGAGAGGGGCGTCTGTGCGACGATCTCTCCGGTGGCCGGATCGTAGACGGGTTCCGTGTCACATCCGTCTCTCTCCTCCCACCTTCCCCCTATTAGGTTCCTTACCTCCAGGCCTTTCTCACCCGCCTGCATCTCGTCCTCCTTACTGGCCCTGCTTGCCGAAGGCTTCCAGGTTCTTGCGGTAGAGGTCGAAGGGGGCGTTCATCAGGTTAGCGTAGGAGTTCATCGCCTCGCCAAGCATCGCCTGGAACGCTTCTATCTGCCTCTCCGAGCCCTCCATCAGGCTGCGGGCCACCCCCTGGCTACCCTGCATGCCCTCCCTGAGCTCCGATGTAACGTCACCGAAGAAGCCCTGGACGAGGTTCGTGCTCTTCTCCTGGAGCACCGTGTTACGCTCGATAACATCCTTGTATGCCTCGAGGCTCTCGGCAAGGGCGCGGCTGGTGCGCTCCTGGCTCTTGATCGCCTCCTCCACGGCGTTCGTGTGGCTCTCCATCGCCCTGGTCAGCGCCCGGTTGGCCTCAGCCTGGCTCTCCAGCACGCCGGTCACGCTCTCGACCCAGCCCTGGGCGAGCTGGACGTTCCTCTGTTGGGCGTCGACGGCGTTGCGAACCACCTCCCGGTAGGGTTCACCGAACGCCTCTGTCAACCTCCGCGCCGCCTCGGATCCACTCTCTGACACTCGTTCCTCCTTCGAACGCTCTCCCCGGACATTTTACCCGTCGTCCGGCCGCTCTCACTTTCTCCTGCGGTGGATCGTAACATCATCCGCCGTCGTCTCCCTGTCCCAGCGGTCCTCTGGGACGCGCCCACCAGCTACCGGCTCTCCTGCCAGCCCGCTCTGCCGGTTCTGGGCCTCCATCCTCTCGCCAGGTTCGGTGTCCACCCTGTCGTCGGGACCGAATCGGACTGTGTCCTCAGGAGGGTAAGGATCACTGGGTGGCAGAAGAGGTTCGAGCCCGAAGTAAGTCCTTACCCTGTCCTCGAGTTCGGGCGATACGGTCTCTTCGTTGCCGAAGTGCGGAGCGTGTTTGATCGTCTCCGCCTCCGCGGCGACCTCGATCAGGCGCCGCCTGTCGTTGACCCTGACGATCTCGGCCGGCACGAGGGTGGAGTTAGTCCCGAAGAAACCCATCTGTACGCCGATGTAAGACACCGCGTCCCGCTCGTCGAGGAAGACATCGTCCACCCTGCCGATCCTCTCGTAGTGGGCGTCGTAGACACTGTACTCTTCGCCGCCGCTCTTTAGCCCCGCGAAGGGATCCTGCCCACTTTCTCTATTCACTGCTTCATCCTTTCCAAAAAATAGTAGCCTTTACATCGAGGGACCAGGCACGGCGCCTCCCCGACCCTTCCCACTCATGTTCTGGACGCATCCTGCTCCTACATGTCCTACCGCTTCGTTGGCTTTGGACCAGCTGATGCCTCCTCGCCGTCGCCTGGGCGTATTCTCTGAGAATACCCAACTTCCAGGCGTGACTAACAGCCCGTGCGCTGTGTCCCATCATGAAGGCTATGTTTCAATGCAATAACGTGACCAGACGGGAGTTCGTCTCCTACGTCCTCGGCTACAGAGTGGGTTTGGTCGGACGATCCCGAAGAGGGCCGGCCTGATCCATAGGAGGAATGGTGAATTACAGCGAATTGACCGCCAAAGACCTCGAAGTGTTGAGGGAACAGATAACCGAGTACTACGAAACCTACTACGCGGAACTGCGGAGCCAGCTATCTGGCCATGATCCGGCGACCTTCCAGTCCGTTCCCGAGGTTTTCAAGGGGTACAGAAGGATCGTCACCGAACTCGGCCGGGACGGGGTGGTGGTGACCCATTGGCCCAGCAGCCAGGATTCTTTCGATTTCCACATCTCTCCCGACCGGGTGGCAAAGGACCTGGCAGCCGAACAGTGCGGCGGTGAACAGATCATAGATTATCCGCCGGGGAGCGATTTCGGGACTTACGAGATCGCGGAACCCCTCCAGCTCGTGGTCGATGATGGAGTCGTCTGGGTAGCCCAGTGGACGCGTCTAGTGATCTCCAGCAGGCTCGACGCCTGGCTGAGCACCGATCAAGCCCGCACAGCCGCCAGAAAGGACCTTCTACCCCACAGAGAAGCTTGATCTAGGTAACGTCATACAACGTCGGAGGCTGCCGGCACGTCTCGACTTACCCTCACAGTCTCGTCGGGACAGGTCGGGCAGACTATCACCGGACAGTTCGCGCACGCTATGACTTTGTGGGCCGTAGAGGTCCAGCGTAAACGGTGCGCGAATCCACGGCCTCGCCGGCCCAGAATTACGAAGTCAAAACCCGTCTCCTCGATGTGGCGCAATATCGCAGTCGCCGGAATTCCTTTGGTCACCTTGGTAGACTTCAACCTGACTCCGGCTTCCTCCGCCGCGCAACGGATTCGATACTGGCAATCGTCGAAGAATTCATCGTGCAGCGCTTGCGGTATCTCTACCTCCATACCTATGACCTCGAGCGGTCTGGGCCACTCCTGTACCGAGATGGTGTAGAGATCAGCGTCCAACTCCCGAGCAAGCCGTACCGCCTGCCCTATGGTGTCGGCGGATGCCGGCGATCCGTCAATGGCCGCCAGTATTCTTCTGTACATGCCTATCACCCTTCGAAACTCGCACCCCATGCACCTCGAGATGTAGGCATTATAGCATTAGAGCAAAACGTGGCGAGACAGCGCGCAAAAGGTGGGGCCGCGAACTAATCTAAGGTTTGTGCAGTTCAGTGAGGAAACCCGAGCAGCAGCCGCGTCAATCGACTAGAAGCCGCGAGCTATCTCTTGGATATGCTGCTCCATAGCCTTTTGTGCAGCTCCTTGTTCGCGACGCCGGACGGCCTCCAGGATACGGCGGTTGCCCTCGAGCGAATTCTTCGACCGCTCGGCGGACCGGAACCACCGCGCGTGCTCGTCCTTGAGCAGGTTATCGATCACCTCCATCACCCGTACCACCACCGTGTTGTGGGTCGCGCGCGCCAAAAGTCTATGAAACTCCGCATCCTCCTCCGCTGTCTCTTGACCATCCCTTGTGCGGACTTCCTGCCGGCGTATGACGTCCTCCAACTGCCGCAGATCCTCCGGCGTGGCGCTCTTGGCGACCTCCCGCGCAATCTGCGGCTCGAAGAACAGCCTCGCCTCCATGAGCTCCTCGCGTAGGTGCCCAATGTCGTTCAACACGGTGGCGATGGGAGCTACCAGATGCTCGACGGTGACCTCCCTGACGTAGTTGCCACCACCGTGACGGCTCTCCACGAGGCCGGACACCTCAAGCCGACGGATCGCCTCCCGTATCACCGCACGGCCCACCTTGAATTGCTCCGCAAGCTTCCTCTCCGAAGGCAAAGCCTGCCCCGGCCGGAGCTCGCCGCTGACTATGAGGTCGCGGGTCCGGGACGCCACCTCCTCATAGAGTTTGACGCGGCGGATCGGCTCGATCATAGGCTTGGGCGTGTCGGTTTCCGTCGGTTCCATTTGATTCAGTTTAGCATCTCTGCACCCGAGCCAGTCTCAAGCGTTCGGCCCCCTCCCGCAGTTGCGGGAGGGGGCCGAAACCGTCAGGGTTGTGTCAGCTTACTTGTAGTGCTTGCGGTCGGTGAGTCTCGGTCCGCCGCCCCTGCCAGGCGAGCCCTTGCCCGACGCACGAAAGCGCTGCGCGCTGGGTGCCATGGCGCTTATCAACTTCTTGATCTTATGCATCAAGATCCACTCCTCTCTTCCTCTCTGAATCGGCTCATTCCTGTTATCAACGTGCGATCTAGGTGCACAACGTTGCTAACATCCGTCATTTCCGTCTTCCAAACTGGTATGTCCAGTTCTTGATCTTGATTGTAGCTTCCTTGTATCAAGATTCAAGCAAATAGTACCAATCATTGAGAAAGGTATCACAAAATTAGGTTCGGGACCCTACACCGCAGTGCTGGCGAGGGGACAACCGATCTCGGTAGCGGGTAATAGGGAGGCATGTGGGCGCTTCGGGGGGCCAATATTCTTCTTGACACAAATCAGGCCCCTGTGTATGCTGGTATGACCTGTCGCAAGTGGGAAAGGCAGATAGGTCGGTTAGCAAAATCGGGTAAGGATGCTCTGCATTGGCGCTCGTTTTCACGGCTCTGGGGAAGGCATTAGACGGTCGTGGAAGCTCGCTGTTCGGTCGCTGTTCGGGGTCACACGCGACACGGGGTGCATCTGACCATTCGATCGATGTCAGTGGCGGTCGATCACAGGCGCGTTGGGCACTAACCGATCGGGGTATGAAAGGAGATTGTGGTGGACACAAATAGGGGCGGTGCGGCTACCGAGGAAGTACAGGAAGAAAAGTTATGGCATGCGGGTCGCGAGGAGCCGATGCCGATAAGGGAACTGCCGGAGGCTCCTGCTTCATTGCATATTCTCGGTCCCGGCATGCTCCTGGCGGCGCTAGGGGTAGGCTTGGGCGAGACGTATCTGTGGCCGCGACTCGTCATCCTCTTCGGGCCGGACATTCGCTGGCTCTTCTTCATCGGCGTTACCCTACAGGCGGTTGTCATGCTGGAGATGGCCCGCTGGGCCACGTCCACCGGCGAGAGCATCTTCTTCGGGGCGTCCCGTCTGTGGCGACCGATAATGTGGCTGTTCTTCGCCATAGCCATATTGGTCTACATCTGGCCGGGCCACGTGGCGCTCGGGGCCCAGGCGTTCGAGAGCCTGACGGGGATCACCTGGTATATTCCGGCCGTAATTGGACTTATCCTCATCGGCGTCATAATCTCCATGGCGAAGATCGTCTACAACGTTGTCGAGATGATCTTGTCGACTCTCATCGGCGTCCTCGTGATCGGCTCCGCGATCGTCGCGGCGCTGGTGGGTAACCTGGCGTTCGTGTGGACTACTATCACAGGTCTGTTCGCCTTCGGGTACGTGCCGGAGGGCGTGCTGACCGGTCCCAGGGCCGCCACGCTCTTCCCGCTCATCGTGGGGGCCCTCGCCTTCGCCGGTCCTTCGGGGATGCAGCAGATGTGGTACACGCTCTGGCTGCGCGACAAAGGCGCTGGCATGGGGACCTACATCCCCAAGATCAGGGGCTTGACCCACCTCGAGGAAGAGGAGTCTATACCCGCCCGAGGCTTCATGTTCGACACGGAAGATCCGCAGAACATGCGGCGCTGGAAGGGGTGGCGGCGCTGGGTGCACTTCGACGCCTGGGTGTTGTTCTGGGGCATAACGATGCTGACCACGATCATCTACACGGTGCTAGCGCAGAGCGCGGTGCAGATCGACCCCGGCGTGAAGGACGCCATCCTGGCCGACGATGAGGGGGCCACGCTCAACGGCATGTCCGGCGCCTTCGCCTCAGCAGGCGGGGCGTTCATGGGCGGCGTGTTCTTTGTCTTCATAGCCGTCATCGGCTGGAAGATGACCTTCGGTATCTTCGACGCCTTCTCCCGCGGCCAGGCGGACATGACGTACTACTTCATCCGTCCTACACAGCGCTTCGGGTTCAGCAAGCTCTACTTCGTGTTCCTGTGGTTCGTGATCCTGTTCGGGATCGCGATGCTGTTCGTCACCGGCGAAGAGGACGGCCCCGCCGCCATCCTCGACATCCTCTCGGTGCTCTCGACCTTCGCGATGGGCGCGTACTGCCTGCTGCTGCTGGGGACCAACAACCTGCTCCTGCCTAAGAAGATACGCCCGAACATAATCACCAACATACTTCTGCTCTTCGCGGCGTTCTTCTACCTCGGGGCGTTGGCCTACAGTTACTTCGCCTTCGGGGCCATCATCTAGAGAGGCAGGGAAGGCGTAGCCGGTGCGCATCTTGAGGTGGCTGAAGATACCGGGGATGGTGATAGGCTTCACCGCCGGACTGATGGTGGGGGCGCTGGCCGCGGTGGCCAACGCCTCCACCGGCTATATCATCGTCGCGGCCCTCGGGCTCGGCATCCCCCTGGCGATCTTCGGCATGATCTACGACGCGCTACTGGACGCCGGCAAGCTCAACTTCGGCTACGCAGCCCCGACCGCACTCTACGGCACCCTGACCTTCCCGATAGCGCGCTTGGCGCAAGAGGTCCTGCTCACCCAGATCTTCGGGCAGGGGATCACCTTGCAACAGGAATCAGGGGTGCTGTCTTTCCTCGCGTACCAGGCGATCATGGGTTTCGGCTACGGGATCGGCTTCTTGATGATCCACGGCCAGATAATCGAGTTGAGCGCCTGGCGCGCCTACAGAAAACAAGCCAAAGAACAGGCCAATCAACCCAGTACCGCCGAATAGCGTGCATGAGTGATCCCTCATCGCTTGGAGTGTCGGTCGGTGAGCAGGACCGGCGCCACGGGTTTGTTGCCGGACGCACCGGTTGATATGATGTATCGGAAGGTGCAGATTCGGTGAAGGGCGAATAGGGGTCGAATGGAGCTTACGGTAGCCGGCGAGGCTGTGGACGTCACGGAGGATCATGTCGCCGAGCGGGTGGAGCGCCTCAAGCGGATGTTCGCTTCCGAACCCGACATCAGGGTGCGCCTCGACACCGACGGCGGGAAGGTCGTCGCCGAGGTGGTGGTTCCGATCCGCGGCTACCGCACGCTAAAGTCGTGCAGCAAAGCGGATGACGCTAGCGGTGCCGTGGAAAAAGCTGTCAAGAAGCTAGAGTGGAAGTACAAGCTGTTCTGGACGAGGGGCAGCTTCCGTTTCGGCGACTGCTGCTAATAGATCACGCTGGCCAGGCTTGAAGGAGACTGGCGGGGAACGATTTCCCGCCAGTCTCCCTACGTCTGAGTCGTCCGCGCGCTTACTGCCCCGTCGAGGGGAGCGCCCACGGGTACTCACCCAGCTCGTTGTCGTCGCGCCAGGGCTCGTAGGGGTCGTCGGCAGCCTCCTTGAACTCCTCGTGGGCGTGACCCGGAATACCGGCCCAGGATGCGTTCTCCCGCACCACGTTGCGGTTGCGGACTTTCGGCATGTCGCCCGTGATGTTGATCGGGCCGCCGTAGCTGAAGGCGACGACGGTGGGGATAACCCACTGCTCCCACATCTCGTCGACCTTCTTCTGGAAGTAGGCGTAGTCCTGGTTCTTGAATTGGGCGAAGCGACCCTGCGTCTCCAGGTACTCCCGCACTGGCTTCCGCTTGCGCTTGCCCTCGGCGATCTGCTTGGTTACGCCGGTAAGCTTGCAGACGCCCTCCTTGATCTCGTAGAGCGGATAGATGCCCGTCTCGATGGCCAGTTTGCCGAGCTCGTTGGAGTGCTCGGGGTCGTAGTGCCAGCCCTTCGGGCAGGGGTCGAGCACGTGCATGT
Source organism: Rubrobacter sp. (assembly GCA_035715885.1). Lineage (GTDB taxonomy): Bacteria > Actinomycetota > Rubrobacteria > Rubrobacterales > Rubrobacteraceae > Rubrobacter_D. The sequence continues at coordinate 7,813 of DASTKM010000118.1, read as the reverse complement.
AGGTCGGCCCGCCTGCGCTCAGGGCCGCCCGCACCTTGTCCATCATGTCCACAGGGATGGCCGGGGTGCCCGAGGCTATGTACTTGGTGTCGGGGTGGCCCGCGGCGAGCATGCCAGGGACGTTCTTCTTCCACCGGCGCTGCATGATGCGATGCTTCTTGCCTGGAGGGCTGAAGGTGGTCACCGCGCCCCACGGCGTCTGGCCCGAGGTCTGGATGTCGGTATTCGCGTAGCTCTCGTTATCGTAGAGGAAGATCAGGAGGTTGTACTCGACGTCAGTGAGCGCCGCGCTGATGGCAGCCAGGCCCATGTCGGCGCCGCCGCCGTCACCGCAGAAGGCGATCACGTTGATCGGCTCGTCCTTGATCTTGCCCTTGCGCATGAGGGCCTTGAGCCCGGCGGCCGTGCCTACCGCAGACGACCCCGCGGCGCCGAGCTGGGTGTGCATCCACGGCACGACCCACGGGGTGCTCATGTAGGTGGTGTTGGCCACGTACATGCAGCCCGTCGCGCCGGTCACAATGGTGCGCGGACCGGCGGCCTTCGCCATGAGCCTCATGGGCAGGGCGGACAGACAACCCTGGCAGGTGCGATGGCCGGACTGGTAGTACTCCTCCGCCGGCGCCTTCTTTATCGATTTGATCGGATCGAGCTTCAGCGCCCGTCCTGGTGCCTCCATAACCACGTCTCTTCTATCTCCTTCCTTCGTTCTTTTGCTTTTCTATACTTGTTTACTCTTCCTTATCCGCGCACGCCGATCCAGCTAACGACGGGCACTTCCTCGCCCTCGCTGGCTCGCTTGGTGATGTCCGCCATCTCGTCCATCATCTCGGGGGTAAGCTCGCGACCGCCCAATCCCCCGATGAAGTTGATCATGCGAGGCCGCCGCTCGGCGGCGTAGAGGGTCGCCCGCAGATCGGTGAACAGGACCCCGCCCTGCTGTGGCGAGCCGTAGGCGTAGTCGCGATCCACGACGCCGACGGCCTTGAAGCGACCCAGAACCTCCGCCAGCTCCTCGTCCGGGAAGGGCCTGAACCACTTCAGGCGGATGAAGCCGACCTTCTCACCCTGCTCCCTCAGCCGGCGCACCATGACTTTGGCCGGCAGGCCGAGCGAGCCCATGCCGAAGAGCACGTACTCGGCGTCCTCGGTCATGTACTCCTCGAAGAATGGGTTGTCTCCGCCACGTCCGAAGAGCTCCTTGAAGTCGTTGTGGGCCTCCCAGATCACGTCCTTGACTCTTTTGGCGGCCTCGTCGGCCTGCTTGCGGATCTCCATGACCCAGTCCTCGTTGGCCTGGGGGGCTATGCTAATCGGGTTGTCCGGGTGTAGCACCCGGTCGCCCAGATCATATGGCGGCAGGAACGCGTCGACGCTCTCCTGGTCCGGGATCTGGAGCAGCGCCTGCGAGTGCGTGATGAACGCGCCGTCAACGCCTAGGCCTACGGGGAAGGAGACCCTGCTGTCCTCACCGATGCGGTAGGCCATGAGCGTCGCGTCGAAGCACTCCTGCGCGTCCTCGACCCATAAGAGTTGCCAGCCCAGATCGCGCACACACAACGCGTCGTTGTGCTCGACCCCGAACGCTCCCGGATCGTCGAGGGCGCGGTTGCCGATCATCGCTACGACCGGCAGCCGCAGCGACGGTGTGACCGCGATGGACTCCATCGCGTACATCCAGCCCACGCCCGAGGAGCCCACGAACACGCGGGCGCCGACGGACGAGGCGTGCTTGCAGATCTCGAACTGGGAGTGCTCGCCCTCCGCCACGATAAACTCGGCGTCCAGCTCGCCGCTGGCGATCAGCTTCGCCACAGCCTGCATGACCCCGTCGTAGGGGCGGATCGGGTACGCAGCCGTCACCTCGACGTCCGCCAGGCGGACCGCCTGGGCAACCGCCTCCGTGCCCGTCATCAGCTTTTCTTCCTGCCGTGCCTGCCGACGCCCGGTCGTATCCTGGGTGGTCATCGCGCCTCCCCTCCTCTCACTTCGCCCAGGTGTCGACGTTGAAGAAGTTGTCGTGGTCTATCCTCCCACGCGCTATCTTCTCGTCCCGCCACTCGTGGTAGCCATCTTTGTCCTCTTTCCACATCGGGAAGACATCTTTGTCGCCCTCCTCGACAAATTCGAGGTCGTTGACCATTACTATGCAGTCCTCGACCGGGCACACGTTGGCGCAGATGCCACATCCGGTACAGTAGCTGTAGTTGACCGGGTGCAGCTCTTCATCGGAGATATCGAAGCACTCGTCGGGGCAGTCGATCCAGCACTGTCGGCACTTGATGCACGTGTCGAAATTGACAACCGGCCGCATGGTCCTGTCAGAGGAGGTCTTGTAGTGCGGGTTGCGCTCACCCAGCTTGACAGCCTCGACGATGATGGCCTCGCGCATCTCGCGCCACCCCGGCAGCTTGACCGGTTCGTAGTCGTCCTCTGCGCCCTCGCCCGCCTTGACCTCGTGGGTTTCGACCTCGTCGTGGCCGTTCTTGAGAGCGGTGAGATACTTCTCGCCGAGTCCGCTCTCGCTCACCACGGCCTCTATCTCGCCGTACTCGAAGATGTCGGAGCGCGTGCGCGCTATGGCGCCGAGCACCCGCATGTCCGTGCCGTCGTCGCGGTAGACCCAGAGCCCGCCCAGGCTCGGCGTCCCCGGCAGGATGGCCAGCGTCCAATCCCAGGGCTTCTGCGGGATGACCTTCAGAAGCTCTTCGGGCGTCCTGTTCGAGACTACCAGCAGCGTCCCGCCGCGCCTGAGACGCACGTTGATCGGCTGCCGCCCGTACCAGGCCCAGGACTCGATCCCGTCGCACATCGTGTCGTCCAAGACCGTGATGACGTCCAGCTCGTTGGGCTCGTATTTGGCCATGTGGCCTTCCAACGTCTCCGTATCCGGCGCGATGACCGCGAACTGCTTGGCCGGGACGCCATTGCGCTCCGGCGAATCACCGTAGCGCTGGATCGTCGATCCTAACCAGTCCCGCTTGCGGGCCGCCATCACTACATGCTTGCACAGGTTCGCCGCTAACGTCTTCTGGAAGATGCCTCGATAAGTGAACTCGACGCTCTTGGCCTCGTCGCGTACCTCAGTAGAGGTGCGTCCCTCAATGGTGTCTTGATCCCCGGGAATCGAGTCGCCAGCTTCTCTGCCAGTCGGCATCCTTTCTCCTTCCCTAGTAATCGGCCCTCAGAGCCAACTCCTACACCCCTCAGCTTCGGCTGTCGAAGCTCTGGCCTGACCACTTTACCAATTTGCCAAGCATCCTATCAGCGGCAGGTAACAGGGTCAATGTCATGTTCCAAAGATTGTATCATTTTTTCTATGCGTCCAGAATCCATCCTCGAGGAACGAGTGGTCAGCTGACGTCTCCGTAGACGAAGGACCGAACCAGGGACCGGCGGAAGTCTTCTCTTGGACTATCGGCGTCCCCTACCTCCTGCTCGAGGCGCTTGACGAACTCTGGGGTGGGGATCAGCTCCACCTCCCCGGATGGCGGCGGGTTTGCGGCGACGTAGGAGATGCTCGCGTCGGTGTGGAGGAACTGTATAAGGTCCTCGGCGGGGAGCTCGACCCCGTCCCAGTTCTCGTTGTTTTGAGGAGGGGTACCAAGGACGCGGACGGCGAAATCTATGGCCTTCTCCCGTGTGGAGAAGATGGGCAGGAGGGCGCCGTCTTGGACGCCGAAGAGGCCGATGGTGATGGGACCGGCGTGCGGCCCCTCGGGGTAGTAGGCGACGAACACGAATCTGGGCACCGGGGGCGAGTTTGCGGAAGGATCCATCGAGCCGCTTCGGCGCGAGTTGCTAGACGTCGTTGCGGACGTTTTGGGCGCGGACCTTCTCGAGGTCCGGTTCGAAGATCTCGTTCCAGTTGTGTACCGTTTGCATGTGGTCCGCGAACTCTGCCAATGCCTCGTCCTCGGTCTCCGCGCGGGCAACGAAGTCGCAGTTCTGATCGACCTCGAGATCCAGTGTCCTCTGGGCTTCCGTGCACCGGATCGTCCTGGCCATGTTCTTCTCCTTTCCTCCTCTCTTGATCATAGCAGGGTGGAGAAATCCGCTCAACGGCCCCGCCACTAGATAGAAACGCTCGTGATAATAGAAACGCTCGTGATAACATCCCTCAAAACCGATGCCTGACACGGCGGTACGCCAACGCCGCTTGGCGACGAACACAGAGCAGCGACGGAGGTCAACGGATGAAAGTAAACAAGTGGACCCGGCGGCACACCAACGCCGAAGACGGCAATGCGCCGCCGGAGGCCGTCCCCGACTCAGGAGATGGAGGAGAGATCCATCAGCCTCCGGATGGTCTGTCGGAGGCTGGCATTCGGGAGGCTTTGAGGGATGTAAGGGACCCTGAGATCGGGCGTGACCTCATTTCCTTGAACATGGTGCGCGGCGTAAAGATCGAGGGTGGATATGTCGCCGTGGGGATCGCGCTAACCACGCCGGGCTGCCCTATGAAGCACAGGATCACCACGGACATCACCGACAGGCTCAAGATGATCGAAGGGGTCGAGGAAGTCGATGTGGACTTCGGCGTGATGACCGACGAAGACCGCCAGAATCTGCTCACCTCCCTGCACGGGGGTCCCTCAGAGCTTGCTCCCGCCTTCCGCGACGAGTCCAAAACCCGCATTATCGCAGTGGTGAGCGGCAAGGGAGGCGTCGGCAAGAGTACCGTCGCCGTCAACCTCGCAGCGGCGCTCGACCGGGCAGGGCACTCCGTTGAGATACTCGACGCAGACGTGCATGGCTCTTCGATCCCCGTGATGCTGGGCTCGCTCGACAAGCCGAACGTGGTTGGGGGGGTGATCTTCCCCATAGAGTCTAATCAAGGGTTGAAGTTCATCTCCATGGGCAACTTCGTGAACGAGGGGCAGGCTATCATCTGGCGAGCCCCCATAGTTAACAAGGCACTCACCCAGCTCATGCGGGACGTCTACTGGGACGAGCCCGACTTCATCATCGTGGACATGCCACCAGGCACCGGCGATGTGGCCCTGACCGTAGCGCAGATGATCCCCAAGGCTGAGGCGCTGGTGGTCACAACCCCTCAGGCTGATGCGGCCCGGGTGGCCGTCAAGGCCGGCAAGATGGCCGTGCAGGCGCACCTGAAGGTAGCAGGGGTGGTGGAGAACATGGCTTATGCGGAGTGCCCTGAGTGCGGCGAGCAGTTACAGATCTTTGGGGGTGACGGAGGAGATAGGGTTGCAGGAGAGCTAGGCTCTGAGGTGCTGGGACGCATCCCGATCGTGCCTGATGCCACGGGTGAGCCCGGACGCTCCCTCTTCGAGGCTGATTCGACCCCGGCTCGCTCCTTCGACGAGATCGCCGCTGCCCTTGCCGCGACCAGGGTTCGCAGGCGCATAAAGGTCCTGTAATGGTCGGCTAGTAGGGGTACTCGGTCACGATACCGAGCGCTTCGCAGGTCCGATGACGTGGTCGGTGTCGATCCGGATGATGGCGAGCAGGGCCTGAGTTGGGTCTTTGCCTCCGTAGGAGAGGAACTGCAGGTCCGCTAAAGTCCAGGCACGCTCCTCTCGGAACATCCTGACTCTCAGCATAGGCCGGAGACCCTCTGCTTCCAGCACGACTTCGAGACGGCCTTTGGGTAGAATTGCACCATAAGGATGTGAGGGCGATGTCTTCCAAGAGCGCGGTATCTGGCGATCGCTCCCGGTCACGGCTGTCATGGACCAGACGCTGGAGACAGAGCGAGGAGGTGTGGTCGTGAAGGTAGACGGGGCGAAGTTGGCGGCTGCAAGGGAGAGGGTGTTCATGTCGCAGGATGAGTTGGCCGAATCCATCGGCATGAACCCCGTAGTGGTAATAAGATTGGAGACCGCAGACCGGACCGAGATCAGGGAGAACCTCGGCGAGGATCTCATGCAGATCCTCTTCGTGGGGAGGTCGGAGTTGACAAGCTACCCTGACCCACCTGAGCCGACTCTCGAAGGCCCGAGCGATATAGCGGATTGAGCCTTGGGAGGCGAAGGGCGAGATCTTCAACGAACCAGAAAGGAACGACCGAGATGCAATTATACCTAGTAGACGGGGCTCGTTTGCGGGAACTAAGAGAGCAGGCCGGTCTCTCACAAGAGGAGCTCTCCTTGATGGTCGGCCAGAGCGGCACATGGGCCGAGGAGATGGAGAGGGAGAGCCGGGTGCACGTCCTCGAGATCATCGTCCAGAAGCTCACCAGAATCTTCGGGGTTGAGATCTCGGACCTGTCTACCTTCCCCGCTCCCCCTCTTCCGACGGTTCTCGAAGAGCCGGGCCTGGCCGTGGAGAAGCTACGCGCCTTGAGGGAGGAAGCCTCCCTCTCCCAAGAGCAACTCGACGAGCTGGCGGAGCTGGAGCCCGGCTCGATAGCCAGGGCAGAGAGCGTAGACCCGGCCTCTGAGGAGATTCATGCCTCGGTGGACACGATCTGGAAGCTGGCCATGGCGCTGAAAGTCTCGCCCACGATCCTCACAAAGACGCGTGGAGATCTTCATCAGATCGAACCTCGCCGCCCCGTGGACTCTTGACGACTGATTCTCTAACCACCCTCGCGGTGGAGCCGAACGAGATGGCGTTCCACGGCCTCGAAGAGCAGCCCTTCCAGGTCCGGCAGGAGCTGCATCGTCTCCGCGAGCCGATCTCTCTTCTCCCGGAACGATTTGAGCTCTACGTCTCCCAGGAGCCGGTCGCGCCGCTCGAAACAGTCCACCAGTTCTAGTGGTAATTGGTCCCGATGTTCTCGAGGTAGGTGGGACTCCAGTTCATCGAGTAGCCGGTCTTCCAGCTCGCACCGGCGCTTCAACACGTCCAGGATCTCATGTAGCTCGAGCTCCTGGTCGCGCCCACGCTCGAGTTCACGCTGCAACTCGTCTGCAAGCGCTTGCTGATCCGGCAGCACGAACGGCCCGTCCGCCCCCTCCTGGATCCAGGAGTTTCGCATCTGGACGTGCCGGTTCTCTATCTCCTCCAATAGCCGTTCCTGCCGAGCGAGACTTCTCCCCATCTCGTCCAGCAATCGGAGCAGGACTTGCTCATGCTCTCGGAGATCGTCCGTGTATGCCACAAGCCTCCTCCACTCGTCTTCTCACTCCCTGCCATGATTGTAAACATGCACGCCCCGGATGGTAAGCGGGATGTAGAGATACCACGAACCACCGTGGCGTCGAGCTAGCCCGGTCCGCACCCTCCGCGGCCCTGTCGAGCTCGTGAACAGCCCGCCAAGTACTTGCTCTCTGCGAAGTCAGAGAGCGGACTCCTCCCAGGTCAAGAACACATCCAAACAGAGCCCTGCGATCGAGAAGATTCTGTGGCCCCCGATCTTCGACTCCGCACAAACGTTATCAGGTCGCAGCACGGGGCGGCAGTCGCCTCTACGGGTGGAGGCGGCCTTCTACGCCGGGTTGGCAATCAGTCAGAAGTGTGGTCCTGCCTTGCGAACCTCCTCGGAGACCTGGGACTCGAACCTCGAGAAGTTCTCGCGGAAGAGGTCGGCGAGTTTCCTGGCCTGCTCGTCGTAGGCGTCGCCGTCGTCCCAGGTCCCGCGTGGGTTCAGGACGCTGCCATCGACTCCCGGCACCGCGACGGGCACGTTGAGACCGAAGAAGGGGTCCTTTCTGGTCTCGGCGGCGTCCAGCTTTCCCCCGATCACGGAGCTGACCATCTGGCGGGTGGCGGCGATGTCTATACGGCTACCTACGCCGTATGGACCGCCGGACCAACCGGTGTTGATCAGGTAGCAGCGGGTGCCGTGCTTCCTCAGCCGCTCGGAGAGCATCTCGGCGTAGGTGGTAGCTGGCAGAGGAAGGAA
>DASTKM010000117.1:0-3726 GCA_035715885.1 Rubrobacter sp. | reverse complement strand
ACCGCGGCTACCACTACGCCGTCGGAGCAGCGGACCGGTGCGGCTATCGCGTTGAGCCCAACCTCCAGCTCCTCAATGGTGTAGCAGTAATCTCTACTGTGGTCGCGCTGTAGCTCCTGTCGGAGGGCTTTGGGATTTACGATCGTATTCTCGGTATAGCGTTGCAGCGATCTCTTGAGAATGCGACGCCGCTGGTCTTCAGGCATGTAGTGCAGAAAGATCTTACCCGCCGCAGTGGCATGCAGCGGAGTGTGCATACCCGACCAGTCCACACTCAAGGCCGAAGATCTCGAATTGCTCTGGTAGAGGATAACAGCGTCGTCCCCCTCCAGTACGGCGACGGTTACCGTCTCCCGCGTCCGTTCGGCCAGCCAATCACAGACCGGCCGGGAGCAGCGCGCGACGTCCAGGTCCGCTGTCACCGAGCTTGCGAGCGTGATCAGCCCGAAACCCAGCCGGTACTTCTCGGTCGCGGCGTCCTGCTCGACCAATCCCCGATCCCTCAGTGTAGTGAGCAGTCGGTAGGCGGTGGACTTGTTGATTCCCAATTCGTTAGCCACCTCTGTAACGCCGGACCACCCCCGGCGCGAAAGAAGCTCCATCACGGTGATGGCGCGGTCTACCGACTGCACAAACTTGTTCCTACTTTTTGTGGTTTCCATATGTGTAGTCTACTCCTAACATTAAATTCTGGCTTGATACTGGTATTCTCGGTGCCCGTCACTCGTTTTCATCACTTCGCAACTACCACCGTCAGAGGTGTGTTGTCGTCGACATGAGGAACCCAGTTCTTTGCGACGCGGGGAGAAATGCCACGCTGCACTGGCTACCAGAACGGTCTGATCTCGGACACCCGTGGGAAGGAGCGAGGTCTGCCGTTTTGCTGGTGGGCCTCGCGGTCGGTTGTCCCCATCGTCGGATGCGCCCTGCCAGGGAGCCCTCGGGAAGGACGTGTCAGTCGGTCGAGGCGAAATAGGGTCACGTCGTGGCGCGTGATACCGGTGTCTGCTAGATCAGCCATGATCTCGCCTATCACGCTGGCGAACTTGTAACCGTGCCCGGAGCAGGGCGAGGCGAAGGAAACCTGATCGTACTCGGGGTGCATATCTATGATGAAGTTGTTGTCCGGAGTGTTGGTGAACATGCAGGTCTGCAGGTCCATCGTCGGGCCGCAGCCGTCAGGGAAGTAACGCTCCGCGAAGTCCCGCAAGAGCCGCTCGTCGTAGTCGTACGCCTCGCGGTCGACAGTCTCGGGATCGACTTTCTCCTCCAGGTGGTGGTACTTACCAAACTTGAAGCCCGGAACACCGTGCACGGGGAAGCCGTAGAAGCGCCCCTCGTCCACCAGAAGATTGAAGACGGGAAAGGCATTGGGCCGGAAGTACTCGAGACGGGTCGGCTGCAACCAAGCCAGGACCTGCCGCTCGGGCACCGCAAGCACTTCGAGCACATCGAGCAGCTCGCCGTCCCAAGCACCGGCGGTAATGACAAGCTTGTCCGCTTCGTAGACGCCCCGGTCGGTGCGAACACGCACCCCGCCTTCTAACGGCCGCCACTCAAACACCCGTTCGTGGGCGTGGATCTCGGCTCCAAAAGCCTGTGCGGCCATCACGTAGGAGACGATGCACTTCTCAGGCGTGAGGAAGCCGCCCTCGGGCTGTAAGAGCGCGAGGTGGTCTGCGGGTAGGTGGTAGCCGCGGTAGCGGCGGTGCAGTTCGGCGCCGGTGAGAACCTCATGCGGCAGGTCGTGGAGCCTACAGGACTCCCACGAGCCCTTGAAGACCCAGGAGTCCTCAGGGCCAGCGTCTATCGAGCCGGTGATGTGCAGGAGCCGCTCGCTTGCTATGCGCTGGATCTCCCGCCACAGCTCGTAGGCACGCTTGAGGAGCAACACGTATGAGGGGTGCTCGTAATACGCCAACCGGATGATACGGGTGTGGCCGTGCGAGGAGCCCATGGAGTGCGGGATGCCGAACCGCTCGAGCCCGAGCACACGCTTGCCGCGACGAGCGAGGTAGTAGGAGGTGGCGCTACCCATCCCCCCGACACCTACGACGATAGCATCGTAACGGCCTGAGTAGGTGACGCTCACGAGCCAGGGCCCTCGTTCGTATATTGCCTCGCCGGGACGTTCGAGCCAGAGTTAGTCGTAGCCACCAGGCGAGGCGTGGGCTCGGAACGCCGCCCCTCCTCCGCGGGCTCGGACCGTATGCGGGCGTTCTCCGGGTCGAAGAACGGGGTCTGGGCGACCTTAGCGCGGATGGGGCGACCGTTGACCTCGACGATCAGGTTGTTGCCCGGCCAGGAGTGGGCGGTCTCCACGTAGGCCATCGCGAGCATCTTGCCGACGCTGCGTCCCATGGCGCTGGAGGTGACGCGTCCGATCTGCCGGTCCCCGGGCATGACCGCGTCCTCGTACTCACCGGCCTCGGCACCAGTCTCTATGACCTCGCGGAAGGTCGCTACGTCGCCAACGCTGTAGACTTTCGCTCCGGCAGCGGCCGGCACCTCGCTCTCTAAGGTGAGACCGACCCAACGCCTATCGAGACCTCTCTCTTGAATCCGCAGTAAGGCCTCACGCCCGATAAGATCACGTTTCTCGAGACGAATCCAACGAGCCAGCCCCACGTGGAAGGGGGTATCTTCTTCACTTATGTCAGGGCCGTAAAGGGGCAGGCTTTTCTCAATGCGTAGAGATTGCATCGCCTCGACGCCGTAGGGCTTGAGGTCAAACTCGCGACCTTTCTCCAGTAGGAAGTCCCAGAGAGGGCCGGCCTGATCCGCCGGTGTGTACAACTCGTAACCGAGCTCCCCGGTGTATCCGGAGCGGGAGATAATGAGCTCCACTTCGCCGATGCGGCACTGAGCGAAGCGGAAAAAGCGTAGAGCATCGAGATCCACACCCTCGACGACGGTCTTGAGGAACGTCCGGGATCGCGGCCCCTGCACCACCGGTAGGGCGAGAGCGGCTGTCACATCGGTAGCGTAGGCGCTGGCGCCCTCAGCGTGTTCGGAGATCCAGCGATACGTCTTCAGCCGCGGCCCGGAGCTGGTGACGATCATGAAGTGCTCGTCGCCGAACTTGTAGACGGTGACGTCGTCCACGATGCCGCCCTCCTCGTTGCACATCGTGGAGTATCTTAGTTGCCCCGGCTCCATGTCGTTGACCTCGTTCACGAGCAGGCGCCTCACCAACCTCTCGGAGCCAGGCCCCTTGATGTCCACCTCACCCATCGTAGAGAGGTCCTGCATCCCGACGTTCCTGCGCACGTTCAGGTGCTCCTCCACCGGCGAGGTGTAGGAGGTCGGGAACATGAAGTCTCCGCCACCTTTGACTATGTTCCTCGCCGAACGGAAATGGAAGTCATACAGCGGTGTTCTTCTCTCGGTCATCGAATGATCCTTTCCCCCACAGATTCCACAGATATTGTACAAGTTCCTACGACAGCACCTGCGTGCGCCGGCTCCAGCGAGCGCAGGGCTGCCTCGGCGCGAGTGGAGATCCGGGCGGCATCGGTGGAGTTCTTGAGGAGCCACACGTCGGTGATCGGGCCGACACCTCCCGGAACCGGCGAGAGCGCCTCAGCCCTAGCCGCGACCCCGAAGAAATCCAGGTCACCCACGAAACCCTGTTTGCCGGTCCGGGGGTCCCTCACCGGATTTATTTCTATGTCTATGGCAATAACCCCCTCGCGGACGTGTTCTTTCTATGACGCGGGCACCCAT
>DASTKM010000116.1:0-2637 GCA_035715885.1 Rubrobacter sp. | reverse complement strand
ACGGTGTCGCCAGGATCTACCTCCACCACCGGCTCTATGTCCTCGTGCCAGCGATTGTGGCCCGTCCCCGGCTCCTCGCTAAGCGGTTTGGATGGATCTATGCTCACGACATGCTCTTGGGGCATCGCTTTCCTCCTCGCGCCCTGGGTCGCAGTGTGCTTCCTTCCCCTGCACTCATGTTCTAACAAAGGTTAGTCCCGCGCCACCCACTCGCAGGGTCGGCTCGCCCTAGCATCCTACCCCCCGGTCCTATTCGGCTGCGCGGGGGAGGGCTGCGGGTAGGTAGAAGCGGGGGCGGGTCGCACTCCCGTCTCTGCGAGCCGGGAGCAACGCTGGGGCGGCAGCTCACGAGCGCTGCGCTCTAATGAGATAGAGCCGAGGGACGCCCGGCATCCGCCGAGGCGCCACCGGGTAGGGCCACCGCCCATAGTTCGCTTCTCTCTCGCCGGGTTGGGTTACCTGCGCCTCCCACCCGTGCTCGGCAAAGAGGGGCTCCGGGTCGTTGGTGCCGAAGCGGCCGGGAGCACCGCGACGGGAGAGGACCTCTAACAATGGCCACATCACCGGGGAGCCCAGGAGATGCCTGTTGACGAGATCCGCGCCGAGCTGGCTGTGGGGTGCCGCCAGCACGCTCGCGCCTCTGAGGAGCTCGCGGGTGGCGGCCTCGGTCATGTAGAAGAGGAGCCCCTCTGCTAGCCACACCGACCACTCCTGGGCTTCGTATTCGGCGCTCAACAGCGCGTCGGACCAAGAAGGGTGCTCCAGATCCACACCGATCGTCTGCCGCTCGCAGGTGAGTTGAGCATCGGCTCCGGAGGCGACGGCGTCCTTGGCGTCGATGATCTCGGGTCGATCGAGCTCATAGAGCCGGGTCCCGGGCGGCCAGCCCAGGCGGAAGGCCCGAGCGTCCATGCCGGCCGCTAGGAGGATGACCTGCCTCGCTCCAGCTTCCCAGGTGGCTCGCAGCAAGAATTCGTCGAAGAAACGGGTGCGGACGACGACGTACAGCGCCGGCTCACCCCACGGCTGGGCGCGTTCCAATTCGTCCAGCCAGGCGAAGCCCTCGGGACCGGCGAGGGCCGCGGCGAGCGGGTCGTCGAAGAGGCGGTCGAGACGCTGGCTCTCGCGGGCCCGCGCCGCGGCCATCCACCGCGAAGTCAGGCCCACCGAGTCCATCGTTGGGGTTTCCTGTCATTCCGCCTCGTGGGCTTTGGCCTATATGCGGTTGCGGACCTGCTCGACTTGGATCCCCTTCTCGGGGTGCGCGCGGACCTAGAGAAGCTCTCGCGCCCGCTCGAACGACGCCTCGTCGCCTTCGGACTCCAGGCACTCACCGCAAGCGTACTCCAGCGTGCAAGCGGATAACTCTATGACACCCCTAGTTTTCATCGCCTACCCGGTAGACGACTTCGACCCCTGTCCGGCCGTTACCAATTACCAATACCGCTTTTGTGCTATCCATTCCCTCGTAGATCTCGTTGGCGCGCCGTATTGCGCCGTCCTTGTCAGCGGTCCATCCTGCATAATGCCTTTGGCATGTTGCGGGATCGTCCGAAGAGTGAGTTTCCTTATAGATAGTGTAAACGCTCACGTTACCCTCGTGGTTGCGGCTAACCAGTTCCTTCAGGACCGTTGCCGCTGAGGCAAGACCAAAAAGAACTTCTGCTACAACCATGGTAATAGCCGGGAGGGTATAGGTCAAGGCGCATAGACGGTGTGAGAGGACCGGTGAGATGTCTGACCATCCGATCTCTCGAGGCTGCGCGGGAAGGCGTCGGCGGGGACGGATTGCTACCGCCTTCGAGTGGGCTCACGCAAATCGGGACAACGCGGAGCCTGACGTTTCGAGCGATTGTAGGGCCGGAGGGCAGGGTCGAGATGTACGTCACCCTCTGATCACCACGAGGACAGGAGAAATCCCTGAGCAGGTGAGCGCTAGCGCCGACGGCGCACCTATTCTGGGCTACGCTATTCTGCGCACCGCTCGACTCACGAAATGTTCTCGGCTTAAGCTCACGAGCTCCGCCACCTCCTCGGCCAACGTGCTCGGTAACGGGTCGAGAGCCACGCTTCTCACGCTTGCACATTGTTCGGAGAGCACCGACGCGAGCTCTCCAACGTCCGTCTCCCTGATCTGCCAGTCGCTGCCCAATCTTTCCATCAGTAAGTACATCTCGGCCTCTTCCCTGAAACTGAAGACGGGTAGCACCTCAGACCCGCCGTGGGTCAAGGTAAGCACTTCCCTTTGGCTATCGCTGTGCCTTGCGAGCAGCCACCACGCTGAATGGGTTCGCAAAGTAGAGGAGACTGTCGGTTTACTCCTTAAGCTTTCCGCCATAGTTCCTGCTTTCCCCTATCTCATTGCCAGCCGCTGTGGTTGTCGATTCAGCTGAGCTTTTTCAGTCTGCTTTCGGTACCGGCGTCACGCGACTTAAGGACAGTCCCGCCTCTGAGAGCCATATCGTGCCCGTGTGGGATTCCCGTGTCCGTCTCTGCGCTTTCGCTGGCCATCCGTCAGCTATCTCCTCGAGCACAGCGGTCTTCACCACGAGCTGGTTAGCTTCGAGCAGTGCGGTGAGCGCCTCCTGTTGGCTGATCGCCGTCTCGAGGTCGACGTGTTCGGCCCAGTTGAAGCTC